>NZ_JAUBDI010000008.1:0-140375 GCF_033253735.1 Sporosarcina saromensis
TACCCCTCCAGTCTTTATGGAATGTTTTCGTCGACTACCATTATACAAGACTTGGGGAGGTACTTCCTTTTTTGTGTCTACAAACCCTTGGGAGACATAGGCTGGTAATTATGAAATTCATTCGAATACCTGTTTAAAATGATTAAATTAACATGAATGTTTCTACTCCATGCACCGTCGAAAATCACCCACCTATGCATAGAATCCCTTTTTGTCACTATACTAAGTCCATCTATAATAGGAGGGATGATGATTGTGACAAACGATTCGAATCCTAGCTGGAAAAAGAACCACCCGAGCTCCCAGTTGAGCAATGCTGTTGAAAAGGCGGAACGCTCGGTGAAGCAAGCGTTGTCAAACCCTGAAGAAATGGCGGTCGAACATGCTTTTAATTCGATTTTACGAGCAGAAAATGCCTTTGCCAATGCAGTGGAGAAAAATGAGCATATGGATACGGTTCATCAGAATAAGGAACAATTGGATGATTTGCGGCAACAACTGAAGGACGTACATGAGCAAGGTGAAAGTACGGAGTAATTAGGAGAGAAGAGTCGACGATTGCGCAGATTGCCGTAAGTGGTAAGCGATATATAGTTTCTTCCGTAGCGGGTATTTGAGGGTACTCTTAATCTCGATGGAATAAAAATACAATAAAAACGGCGATCCCTATCTGAATGTAAAAGGTATTGGATCGCTCTTTTTTTCTTTGTATACATGTATGTTCCGTTGAGGCGCAAATACCGCTAGGAAGTACAAAGTGCTATTCCTATATAACGATTCTGATTGGTCTCTTGACAATAAGGTTTTCCGCTATTGAAACATTGTTAAACATATTTCGATTTTTTTCTTGACGAGCTTAGAAATTCATTATATTATCAACGATATTGAGAATCATTTTCAATTAATTGAAGTCAGGAGATGAATAGGTATGAAGAAAAGTATGATTTTTCTTGTTGTCGCTATGATGCTTGTATTATCTGCATGCGGCAGTGCAAGTAACGAGGGCAAAAAAGAAGAAACAAAAAAAGAGCCAGAGGCACAATCTGGTGAAGTGAATTTATATACAAGCAGACATTATGATGTGGATAATGAATTATATAAAAAGTTTGAAGAAGAAACAGGCGTTAAAGTGAACGTCATCAAAGGTGAAGCTGATGAGCTGATTGAGCGCATTAAGCGTGAAGGTACTGCAACGAAAGCAGACGTTTTCTTAACAGCAGATGTTGGACGTCTTTTCCGTGCGAAGGAAGATGGCTTGCTTCAAGAGGTGTCAAGTGACATTTTAGCTAAACAAGTGCCAGAAAAATTCCGAGATCATGACGATATGTGGGTAGGATTGACGAAACGTGCACGAGTTTTAGTGTATAATAAAGAAAAAGTGAAACCTGAAGAACTTTCTACTTATGAAGCCCTTACGGAAGATCAGTGGAAAGGACGAGTTCTTGTTCGTTCTTCGGAAAGTGTGTATAACCAGTCCCTTCTTGCTTCTTTCATTGAAATAAATGGAGAAGAGCAAGCGAAAGAGTGGGCACAAGGAATTGTTAACAATCTTGCTCGTAATCCTGAAGGTGGAGACCGAGACCAAGCGAAAGCAATTGCTGCTGGAATCGGTGATGTTGCGATTATGAACACATACTATTTTGGTCAAATGCTGAACTCACAAGATCCAGAAGAAGTGAAAGTAGCTGAAAATCTTGGCGTGTTTTTCCCGAACCAAGAAACAACGGGAGCACATGTGAATATTAGCGGTGCAGGCGTTGTAAAAGGATCGAAAAATGCTGAAAATGCAATGAAATTACTTGAATTCATTACGGGTGAAGAAGCACAAGCAGAGTTTGCTTCAGCGAATTATGAATACCCGGTGAATCCGGATGTTGAACCTTCTGAGCTCCTAAAATCTTGGGGTGAATTCAAAGAACAAGATATTCCGTTGCCAACGCTTGGAGAGAACAACGCGAAAGCGATTATGATCTTTAACGAAGTCGGTTGGAAATAAAAAGAGTAAGCCCCCTGCCGCTTTTGCGGTAAGGGGTTTCTTGCGGAAAAGATAAAGGATGGATTTGTCATGAACAGGTATTTGGCGAACGTGAATGGGTGGACAATTGGAGCTATACTTATTATTATCTTGCTATTTATACCAAATATCTCGATTGTAACCGGCATTTTTTCACCAGCAAGTGAAAACTGGACGCATATTAAGGAATACATGCTCTTAGATTATATAAAATCTTCATTAACACTCGTTTTATTTACGGCATTGTTTACGATAATAATTGGTCTCAGTCTTGCTTGGTTAATTGCCCAATATGATTTTCCGCTAAGAAATTTCATGAAGTGGGCACTCATTCTTCCTTTGTCAATTCCGCCATTTATCGGTGCTTACACGTATCATGGCATTTTGAATTACACGGGTGTGATTCAAAAGACACTCCGTAACCAGTTTGAAATCAATCCTAATCCTGCTTTCTTTGACATCATGAATGTGCCAGGTGCCATTTTCATTTATACAATCTTTCTCTATCCGTATGTATATATGATTACGAGAATTTTTTTATCTCATCAATCCGCGTCGCTAATTGAAAGTGCTCGTACCCTCGGGAAAGGGCCGTGGGCAGTTTTCTTGAAAGTAGTTGTCCCTATTTCACGCGTCTCAATTATTGGTGGCGTAAGTCTCGTGATTTTGGAAGTGTTAAATGATTATGGAGTCGTTAAGTATTTTGGCATTCAAACGTTCAGTACAGCTATTTTTCAGACGTGGTTCGGACTTGGTGATTTGGATTCATCCATTAAACTCGCTGCTTCCCTCATGGGCATTGTGATTTTTATTCTAATGGTGGAACGTTTACTACGTGGTGGTAAACAATACAGTTATTCAACGACAAAAGTGAGACCGCTTCCTCTTGTCAAGTTGAAAGGGAAGTCAGCCGCTTTTGCAACGATGTATACCTTGACGATTTTTAGCATTGCCTTTCTAATCCCTGTCATTCAGCTGGTCGATTGGGTGATCTTGACGTTTGGAAAAGTGCCGATGGATGAGGTTCTCGTGTATACGAAAAACTCTGTTTCTGTCGCTGCACTCAGCGCGACATTGATCATTGTATTCTCGTTGATCATCGGCAATTTTAGCCGGTTCGTCCATCATAAATTTGCAAAAGTACTACCTAAATTGACCATACTCGGTTATTCAATTCCGGGGGCAGTCATCGCGGTAGCGGTCGTTACGACATTTATAGCGCTTGATCGTTTTTTTGCTCCTGTTTATCGGTGGTTCGGGATGGATGCAGATCTTGTCTTAAGTGTGAGTCTTTTCATGCTCATCAGTGCGTATGTCATCCGTTTTTTTGCGATTGGATATAATTCGATTGAAGCTGGATTCGATAAAATCGGCACGGATTTCCATGACGCTTCTCGCATGTTAGGGGTTAGCCGATTGCGAACATTTTTCAAAATCGACGTTCCGATGATGAAGGGTGCGATTATTAGTGGATTCGTCCTTGTGTTCGTCGATATTCTCAAAGAAATTCCGTTAACACTTATTTTAAGACCCTTCAACTATGACACGCTTGCAACGAAAGCATTTCAGTATGCAAGTGATGAAAAAATCATGGAGGCTTCACAGGCTTCGTTACTGATTGTGGGTGTCAGCGCAGTTGCCATTATTGTTTTCCATAAGCTACTAAGAGAGGAGCCGAAATGATATGTTCATCGACATTCGAGATTTGAGTTTTTCGTATGCTAATTCAGTAACGAGAGCAGTTAACTGCATTTCATTTACAGTGGAAAAAGGGGAAGTCATCTCTATCCTTGGTCGAAGCGGAAGTGGAAAGAGTACAATTTTACGCTTGATCGCAGGTCTTGAAATGCCGGATGCGGGTTCGTTCACATTGAATGGTAGAAAAATTATGGATGCGCGTACTTTTATTCAGCCAGAAAAGCGGGGAATTGGGATGGTTTTTCAAGACTATGCGCTATTCCCTCATATGAGTGTAGAGGAGAACATATTATTTGGGCTTTCGAAGATGAGTCGGAAAGAGAAGCAGAAGCGTGTAAATGAAGTGCTTGAACTCGTTGAACTGGAGGGTTTTGAAAAACGCTATCCACATCAATTGAGCGGTGGCCAACAACAAAGGGTTGCTCTTGCACGGGCAATCGCTCCAGAACCTGAACTTATCCTGCTTGACGAGCCGTTTAGTAACCTTGATACAGATCTTCAAGTGAAAATCAGGGAAGATCTTCGGCGCATTCTTAAGAAGGCTAATACGACTGCTGTATTTGTCACGCACAATATCAATGATGCGCATGCACTGGCGGACCGGATTGTGAAGATTAAAGACGGAAAGATTGACATCATTGGGCGTCCTTGTGATTTGTTGGTCGGTAGTGCAACGTAAGAACCTACAACACGGGTGGAGTTGTTTTGAGGAACTGCTTTGCCTGTGAAAGAATGAAACTAGTGAATTCAACACGATTACCAAAGAAATAAAATGAAAGAAGGGAGCCCGTCATATTGAATGGGCTCCCTTCTTTCATGTAAATTGTTATATAATGAACGCTAAACGATTATTGTGGATTGGTGCGCATAAATAATTCCCGGTCAAGCGCATTAATTTTATGTGTAACGTATTTGAGTTCTTTCGTCAAATTATCTTTGTCTTGTATCGTGTTTTTTGATAACGCTTCGAAATGTTGGCCGACCCCTGTTAATTTTGATTCAACTGCATCTAATCGTGTATCGACCGCATCAAATCTTGTATTCATTTCGGTTTTCATGTTAGACATTTCGGCCTTCAAGTTGGACATTTCACTCTTAATGCTAGTCGTTCCAGCCTTCATGCTGGCCATTTCCGATTCAATAGAAGTAAGCTTGTCCATGACTTTTCCCATCATTCCGTCAATTGAGTTTCCATCAGCATCACCCCGTTTTACTCATTATACGATTGATATACGGTTACTTCAACGAGGGATATAATTGCTATAGATAACAGGTATTCTTTTAATTGTTTGAGAGGAGTTACTGCTGACTTCTCTTTATGGGTTGGCAGCAATTTAGTTACGGCTAATAGATTAAGCTGCTTGCCAATGATTTTGGCACAAACGAAAACTGCGTCTGTGCGTGTTTACTGTGTAATATCCTGATGTATGAAGACGATACGACAATGGTCAAAGTGAATTTTACAATAGGAGATGTAGGAGAATGACGGTTAATCTAAATGAAAAGGCAATTCAACTATTTGAGATCAATGAATATGATGCAGCGCTTGCACTGCTTGAGCAGGCGGTTAAGGAAAAGCGGACAGTGCAATCGTTGAATAATTTGGCGTGGATGTACTTGTATGAAGAAGAGGATGTGCGTCGAGCGAAACCGCTTCTGGAAGAGGTTGTAGCGCTGTGCCCGAACAGTCACTTTCCGTTTAACATGCTCGGAGAAATTGCGTTGGGGGAGAAGGATTGGGAAAGTGCAAGGGAACTGTTGACAACATCGATTACTATTGAATCGTCACGTGAAGCCATTCATAATTTAGCAGTTACTGACTTTCATACGGGCCATTTTCAACAAGCGGCAGACGGATTCCATGCAGTCGCTGAAGACTCGGATATCGTCCGTTGGTATGAAGTAATCGCGCGTATTCGAAACGGGGAGTTGGCTGTTGCCAAATCAATACTTGACGAGTGGAACAGTGAGTCTGCTCATTATTTAGGGGCAATCGAAGCGGCAGATGCGTATGTGGAATTGGAGTGCTGGCAAGAAGCGCGGGACATGTTTGAAAAAGAGTGGAAAGATTATTTCGTTTCGCCTTATGTGATCGGTCGATATGCGTATGTTTTATTCCGCTTACATGATGTGCACGCTTGCCGGCAAGTGATCGATCAGGCGGTTGAGGACAAGCAAGTTGAAATCGAAGAAGAGAAGCAGGAAATATGCGATGAACATTGGTCTGAAGCGGATAAAGCCGACAAAGTTCAGGAGTTGCATGAGGAACTAAAAGGCCTACAACAACTATTTGCAAAATTGCAGGCAGGCTATCGACCGGTTTTTGAGTTTGAATTACATTCTGAGGGCGGCTGTTATTTGTTTGGCTGTAAACAACACGGTCATTCGGAGTGGGTGGAGTGATTGGTTTGGTTAGGGGATTGTTGATGGTTCTGGTGAATCAAAGACTTAGGTAAGCTTTACAAATGGAGCACTTATATTCATGTTGTGTTGCTGAGTAGGAGTCAGCACACATTGTTAGAATTCATTACAAGGGGGAAATGTATATGGTCGGTATGTTGAAAAGCAAGCGGGTTCTTTTACGAGAAATGGAAGAAGAGGATTGGGTGGACGTTCATCACTATGCTTCTCAAGAAAAGGTTTGTCAATATCAGCCTTGGGGACCGAACACAGAACAAGATTCCAAGGATTTTGTAATGCAGGTTTTACGCGATGCTACGAAGGATAGCAGGGAGCGTTTTGTTTTTGCCATATTGCTAAGAGAGAACGGGAAGATGATTGGTGCTGGCGAGATTACTAAACAGGATCATACGAACAGAGTTGGTGAGATCGGCTATATCATTCACCCGGCTTATTGGGGCTCAGGCTATGCAACCGAGACTGCAAACGCCTTACTTACTTTCGGTTTTCGTCAATTAAAGTTCCATCGGATTTTTGCTACATGCGATCCAAGAAACATTGGCTCGTCACGGGTGTTAGAAAAAGTAGGAATGACGCTAGAAGGCAGATTACGAGAGGTTTTACTGCTGAGAGATGGCTGGCGTGATTCTTTATTATATAGTGTCTTAGAACAAGAGTGGATTGAGAAATAATGTACTTATTGTGTAATTGAGTTCGTACTTAAAGAGAGAGAGAAAAATTGTTCGTTTTGATTTTCTGAAATAAATACAGTAATCAAGATATCAGCGAGCCGTTATTGTCTTTGATCAAGGATCGATTAATCTCGTAATCTGTGAAAATTAGTGAAATGATGTAGTTAAAGATTTTATTTTTAGATGACAGAGAGGATGATTAAACATATGCAACCGGTTTTTAGAGCTTTGCAGGAATGGATGGCACAACACGTGCAATTTGTGAAAGTGGAAGAGGAGGATGCTGGTGAAATCTACGATATTCTTGAAGAGGATACTGGAGAAGTCGTAGGCCAGTGTATCCTTACTGCATCCAATCGTTTATCGAATTTCTCCTATTTTTGTGAGGAGAAGAACGGCGAGTTGACGAGTAATGATATGCCAGCAATTGCAGAAGCTTTCATCACGCAATTTTATCCGCTTGGTTTACAAACGTATCAGTTGCAGTCGATCATTGATATAAACGACTTATTCATCGTTTCCTATGGAGCGAAAGAGGAGCGATATGGGATAGACGTGCCAGGCATTGGGTTCTCCTTGTCCATTTCACCAACTGGGCAAGTCATTCAATTCAGTTACACACATGAACAAGCGGAAATCCGATATCCTTCGCATATCATTACCCCTGAAGAGGCGAAAGAAAAGTATGCTTCATACATTGATTTTGATTTGATTGTGCAGTTGTTAGATACGGAGCTGTATGCAAATGGAGATAATACGTACCGGCTTCTATATGGGCTTAAAGAGTATGCGATTGACATTCCGGCTTCAGGGGTAGAGCCAGCCGTCGTATCAGTCGGGGGTCAAGTAGAACCTATCGAGATGCGTGTTCCGCCTACTAAATCGCTACATGAATGGATCGGGGTGACACGTCATCATAGAAAAATCGGAGAGCAAAGCGAGGAGGATGTGTTAATTGAAAAATTTATGCACCCTTCAATCGATTTACCCAATGAGCTAGACATGTCTGAAGTTTACGAAGAGAATCTAATCACAATTCATACGCATCGAGTTACTAACTTGCCAAAAGTGTTTTACAATGGCGAACCATGGAAAGGAGAACCAATACGTCTTACAACTGATTTTCTGAAACAACGTGCGCTGGATTTTCTGTTTGCCATCTTCCCACAAGCGTCTGAGCATTTTGTTATGCAAAAGGAAGAGGTGGCGAATGCGTTAGAAACGCCACTTGAAGCGTTCATAGACGATGAGTATGAAGATGATTTTGAGGAGTGGGAGGATGAACTGCTAAACGAAGAAGAAGAAACAGTGCCGTTCTATTTTCAATACCAAGTGAATGGAGTACCAGTCGATGAAAGCGTTACGTGCATCCTAGTAGGCGTTTTATCAGGTCGGATTGTGAGCGCTTCAATTGAACCAATGGAGGAAGAATCGCTTCTTCAAATTTGCACGGAGCCGAAGCTATCCAAAGCGGCAGCGAAAAAACTGTTGTTGGAAAAATTGCACATGGAAATTGCGTTAGCACAAGCGTATGATGAAGACGGAGAGCCGTTCTACGAAGTGGTCTACCTTCCGTCCTACACTGAAACAACTGGACATATTCGCGCAATTGATGCGCAAAATGGTAAAGCGTACTATGTCAATGTGGGGGATAGTTTGTTTTTGTAAGCAACTTCTACATGCTTGATAAATGCCTTCGAATAATGTGTCGGTTAGACTTCATCACTTCGTAGTAATTCTTATATAATCATATACATTGGTTGCATGACTTAATTGTTCATTACACAGTCATTGTCCTTAAAGCGTAGAGTGGGCGTTCAAACCGGGCACCACTTTCGTGCAAGGTACAACACGATGAAAATCATTGAAGTCGTGTTGTTCGATTAGGGTTATCTGGACTTTTAGGGGAAGAGTTGAAAAATTGACTTTCCTAATCAGTTTTCATCGTATGTAAAAGAATGTGGCAGCTTCTTGCTTTTGCGAGAGGTTGCTTTTTTTTATTCCCAATCTACCAATGGTAGTTCATAAAGTTACCTTCCGTCTCATCACTATTCATGTTAGAATATGGTAACTGCTATCTAAGTGTGTTTGACACGATACTAGGTGTTCGAATCAAACAAGAACGTTTACGACAGGAACTAAAATTGGAAGCGCTTGCATATACAATATGCTCGCCAGCTCACTTAAAGCCGAATTGAAAATGGAATCTGAAAGCCTAGTGATGAAGTAATTTAAATGCTAATAAATCGACTGGATTGTCATGTTGACGGGGGAGGGCTACAGATGAGAGAGGTCGTCAAGTTCGTAGCAAAAGGGATAAGGAAAAATAAATATATTTATTTACTAGCGTTTGTCATATTACTGATTACGTCTTCCTTGCTATTCATAAATAATGCTCAGATTAGTTCTACCCAAGATGAACTGCAGCAGGCTTTTGACAAACGGGAGGAATCTTTGGATTTTTTAATTAGCAAAACATTGATTAAAAAAAGGTATGTAGGACTTCCGGAGAATCAGCAATTTGCGCTAGATAGCTTACTTGTGCAAGAGGACTATGTAAAGCGGATTTCTCAAAGGTTGTCAGAAGGCGATATGGATATCGCAAAAGACAACCTGGCATTTATAAATGAGTATTTAGACTATCGAAAATATAATTTTATTCATTTTGAAAATGAAGATCTTTTAGAAATTGAGAAAGATAAATTGAACGACTTAGCAAAACACGATCTTCCATTTACTGAGCAGCAGACCCCAGTCAAAACGGCTCTTTTCACTAAGCAATTGTTACATCTGTTGCTTAATCCACTGACGGCACTTATATTTCTTCTTATGTTCTGCTATAAATATACAACTGATGAACGCAACCGCACATTTGACTTTCTCAAGGTGAATTCGCTATCGAATCCGGCTATTTATTACGGCTATGTCTTTTCCTTTTTTCTATTCACGGTTGGCTACCTTTTGTTTTCGGTGGTTCTGGCCTTTCTGCCACCGCTCTTCACAGGTAATCTGAAGACCGTTTATTACCCGTTAGAGGTCGCGATTGGAGGGGATACGGCGATTGTGCCTGTATGGAAGTGGCTCCTTTACCTGCCGATTGGTTGGGGGATTTTCGTCTCCTTGCTATTGGTGGTGGCATCTTGGCTGTGCAAGCAGCGTGTATCGCTAGGCGTCTTAGCAGGCTTCATCTTTTTACCGCTTTTGTGCTTGTATCTTCTTGCTGAGCACCTTGGCTTTTCCGTGTTGAACCCCATTCATCTCGTAGTGGGTTATGATGCCAATCTATTCCCGTCTAACCAATTCATCATCTATTTGGTGGGTATGCTGTTGCTCTTATTAATATTAATTGGTGCTTCCTATCCAATCTTCCGTTCAAAGCGCATGTTGCTGCGGATGAAGGGTAGGGCAAGTGGCCGCAGACCTTACCAACCAAAGTCGCAATTAAAGCTTATTCAATTTGAGCATCTGAAAAGAAGACGCGATGGACGAATATTCTTTGTACTGCTATTGCTTGTCGGTATCAGTGTCGGCACTTCTATTTTTGTGAATCAGCAGTACAAGTCGGTCGATGGAAAAATCGTCAAAGCGATTGAAGAACTACAAAGTTTTTTCATCTCGAACCAGTTCAAATACAAATTGATGGAGGAAGAAGAGGAAGTAGAAAAAGTAGATTCAACCGATGAGACTCCTCTCGTAAAATTTTCAGAGATTATGGAGAAGGATATTGCGTTATTGGAAGAGGTTAAAAAGAAAGCAAATACACCTGAATTTCATCATCTCTACAGGGAAACTTTGAAATCACTAGGCCCAGGCACTTCTCAATCTTACAAAGAATTGGAATCCAATCAATGGAGTGTAACAACAATGGCATCGGAAGAGCAGCAAAAGTTGTTAAAAGAAAGAGAAATGCAGCCTTGGCCTATTGGAGGATTATGGATATCGAATTTCGACGATCCAAGCAGGGAGCCTAACAATGAGCTTGCAAGTTTATTAAAAATGGTACAAGAGGAAAATGAAAAATACGGGCACAGCGCACTATTCACCGCCTTTTTCTACATGAATCATAATATTGTGTGGTCAGTGCTAGCTCTGTTTGTTTTCGTGTTATGGGTGAGCTTGGCAGAGGAGCATCGGCTGGGTCGAACCGTCCACTTCCTGGTAACGAAACCGCTCCACCTCCGCTCGGTCTACGTCAGCAAGTGGGCATACAACCTGGCAACTGCTTGTCTATTCTTCCTGTTCAGCGGTGGGGTTGCCTTCGTCGTCAGCTGGTTGCTAGGCGGGTATGGGGAAGCGGATTATCCAATTCCGACATATGCTATCGAAGAAACTGAAAGTGGTGAGGGACAATTTTTTTCTCCTGTCGACAATGTCTATTTTTCATTTGACAGTGTGCAAGGAATGGTCTTGAAAAGCGTGGCTCTCATTTTGGCGCAGATTTTCTTTTTAAACAGCCTGTTTAGTTTTATCGGAAGGTGGATGAAAAACCAGTACGCTGTTGTCATTGCAACGCTGCTCATTACAGTTGCTGGTTATCTGTTTGCGAGCCAATATCCTTCTCTATATATGATGTTCAATCCATTTTTGTATTTCAATACATGGCATGTTGTGGATGGCTGGCAATCGATTTTGTTGGAGTCGCCCCTCGTCAATGTTGGAACGGGCTGTCTCGTACTTATCGCCGCTGGAACTGTGCTGTTCTTAGTGGGATTGATTCCAAATAAGGGAAAGGTGTCGTGATAACTATGTTACAAGTGGAGAAGTTAACGAAAAGGTATGGAAAAAGACCTGTCCTGCAAGCTGTCACTTTTGAGCTGGCTGCCGGGGAAGTTATCGGGCTAGTTGGACCGAACGGGGCGGGGAAGTCGACGCTCATGCGTTCTATCCTTGCGCTGGAAGAGGTGGATGAAGGAACTGTATCCGTGCAGGGGGTTTCGAATCAGTCGCCGGAATTTTTCAGATATGTTTCCTTCCTGCCGAGTGATAATTATTTGTATATGCATTTGTCGGGCTATGATCATTTGGCGTTCGTGGCCAATGTCTATGGGCTGGACAAAACAGCGATTGAAGAGGTAATTGACAGCATCGGCATCCGCTCCTATGTAAACGATCCCGTCAAAACCTATTCCTATGGCATGCGGCAGCATTTGCTCATTGCTTTGTCCATTTTAACCAAGCCGATTGTCATTTTGATGGATGAGCCGTTCAATGGCCTGGATCCGACGAGCATCATTGAATTGAAGCAGTTGATCCGCGATTTATCCGCACAAGAGATTGGTATTCTCGTCTCGACGCATAACTTGGATATCTTGGAGGACATGACGAAAGCGATTTGGTTTATAAAAGAAGGGGAATTGATTCAGACCAATATAGGGTTGGTTGACAAAGTATCTTATCAGATCGATGTACAGTTAGGGGATGGGCAGACAGTGGACCAGCTGATGGCGGACAGCAATTTGCCTTTCCACCCACTCGCTAACGCGCTGACCACTGATCCAGCGTTTGAAGTGGAACTGTATTTGGAGCAGTTAATTAAGAACGGAGCGAAAATTCAGGCGGTCCAGCAAAGCACCATGGCCCTAGAGGAGAAGTACAAAGAGTTTTATGGTTTGAATACGTAAATGAATTTCGTATGTGACTTTACTCAATGCCTGAAGTAATGGTTGGTTTTACATTGGATGAAAAAATATGCTATCAGCTATATAAATAAGGCATGGTATCAGAAATATTCCATGCTCTTTACTTGGACCTGCGCGAATGGCTAGAAGCAATAAGTTTTGATCAGGGCACAAGAATTGTTAAGTGTATGGGAGAAGTTAGTCAATGCATTTAAATGCATAGTAATGAAAAAAATAGGGCTGGTAATAATAGTACTCTCCGTCATTACGTGAATGAAGTACGTGGGCTTAATAGTGTACATATTCTTTCTGTAATGAATAATTTGAACGTATGTTCTTGTTGTGTTATCATTTATTTAGTAATCTGAAAATACAAATGGGGGTGTGTTAAAAATGGCGGTGGCGTGGGTCAGAGAAGAAGAAGTGACTTATGACGGCGGCTCGTTGGATCAAGATGGTTTATGGAAGAAAGTCATTGGTGATTTATTCGAGGATTTTATATTGTTTTCTTCACCGGAATTACACGCACAGATTGACTTTCAGCAGCACACTGATTTTTTGGACAAGGAACTGTTTCAGGAGATTGCAGACGAGAAAAAAGGTCGGCGATTTGCAGATCGATTGGCGAAAGTCCGACTGAAAAATGGTACGGAACAATGGATTCTTATCCATATCGAAGTCCAAAGCAAGAATGAATCTGACTTTCCTGAACGAATGTTCCGCTACTTCTATCGCATATACGATCGCTATCAAGAAAAGATTGTTGCCATCGCTGTTCACACATCACCTTACAAAAAAACCATTCCAAAACGTTTTACGTACAATTATTTAGGGACTGAGTTGAACTATTCCTATCGAAATTACCGAACGGAAGCGTATTCTAATGATGAATTGGAACGCTCAGAAAATATTTTTAGCAAGATTGTATTAGCAGCAAAAGTTTTACATCAGACGAAAGACGAAGCCCATCAACGCTATCTGTTCAAAAGTAAACTAATGCGTGAGCTAATCAGGAATCAAAACTACTCACGCACCGCCGTGCAAGCCGTTTTTCATTTTATCGACTACTTGTTACAATTGCCAGAAGCCTATACGAAACAGCTATCAAACGAAATTCGGCCAATCATTCGAGAGGAGACGGAGCTAATGGAGCTATACAATAAGGAAAACGCTTCCCCGACAATTAAGAATGCTTTTGATTTGGAATGGGAAAAGGGCGTTCAGCAGGGATTGGAACAGGGTTTGGAGCAAGGCTTGGAACAAGGTGTAAAAAAAGTGGTCGTGGAAATGTTAAGAAAGGGAACGCCAGTGGATTTCATAGCAGAAGTGACGCACTTGGCTAAAGAGGAAATTGAAAAGATGAGAGAAATGCTGCAGTGAAAGTAGGATTCCCTGTAGTCTAACAGTGCCAGGTTCTACTAGAATTAGAGATTGTTCTAGAACCTGGCTTTTTCTCATACTGCCCATCATTCGAGAGGAGACGGAGCTAATGGAGCTATACAATAAGGAAAACGCTTCCCCGACAAGTAAGAATGCTTTTGATCTGGAATGGGAAAAGGGCGTTCAGCAAGGGTTGGAACAGGGTTTGGAGCAAGGTTTGGAACAAGGTTTGGAACAAGGTGTTAAAAAAGTGGTCGTGGAAATGTTAAGAAAGGGAACGCCAGTGGATTTCATAGCAGAAGTGACGCACTTGGCTAAAGAGGAAATTGAAAAGATGAGAGAAATGCTGCAGTGAAATTAGGATTCCCTGTAGTCTAGCAGAAGTAGTGGGAAGGAATTGTAACTCTTCATGTAGAAGTATTTATCAAAAGGAGTGGTCGAACGTGATAACAGATCGAGATAAGGTTTTCTTACAAATGGCATTGGAAGAGGCAGAGATGGCGCTTCAGCAAAATACGTATCCCGTCGGCGCAATTCTTGTGGATGATCAATACAATGTGATTGCAAAGGGACGTAATAGAGTGCATACCGCTAAAGACGCAACGGCGCATGCAGAAATCGATGCGATCCGAAATGCGGGAGAAGCTATTTTTGACGCGAAAATACATAACAAAGCCTTTACCCTCTATAGCTCATTGGAGCCATGTCCCATGTGTACAGGCGGAATTCTTTTTGCAAAGATTCAACGAGTCGTCTGGTTGTTAAATGATGATATGGGATTTGGAGGTTATCAAAAGATGAAGGATTCGGCGATCTTCAATACCAAATTCAATCGAATCGAAGCCATTGCGGAGCCTGATGTTGAGCTTAAAAATCGTCAACTCGAGCTAATGCGGCAATGGGAGCAAAATTCAAATCACATCCAACATTTAAGGTCCGCCGGCAGCGTAAATGTGTAATTAGGGTGCATTCGTTCACATGTACGATAGGGTGGACATGAAAACTCATTGAATAACTCAATACAGTACAACCGGGTGTACAGATGAACTTTCTTCATTTTGAAACCCGGTTTTTTTATTGTAACCGATAGTTACCGAGCGTCGTCTAACAGGTAGGGAAAGGGGGCGTATGGTGTGGATCAGGAAGATTTGTGCGGGCTGTCGAAAGATATGCAAATTGAAAAACTGATGACGCGATTCGGTGAAGAGCTTAAGCGCCTTACATATACGTATGTGAAAGACCATGCTACAGCGGAAGATGTGACACAGGAGATTTTCTTAAAGGTGTTTTGAAATTGGATACATATGCAGGGAAGTCGTCCTTCGAATGAATTATTTGGAAGCGATTTGAAACATGGTCTTTACGGTGTTTACGTGGACCAAAAAGGTACTGCTGTTATAGACCTAGTCCCGTTTACGCATATCATAGGTGTACCGTCATCTCAGGATCAATTCGAGTTGTTGAATACAATGACACAAATTATCCTCAGCCATCCAGAAGTAAAGGAAATTTATTATACATTTAATTTGAACCGGACGGATTTCTTTGATTGGCTGGACGCCGATGAGCAAGTATATACACGGGAATAAATTGCGGTTGATTGACAGGAACTACAGATGGCCAGGTTCTTCTCCGTTTAATGAAGAACCTGGCCATTTTAGATTGGTGACAGAGTAGACGATGCAAATCGATCGTTATCGTTTTTTCTTCCGCGCCCTATACTTCAACAGTATGCTAAAAACGACTACGCCCGTAATAATGGTATAGACAAGTATTTGCCAAGTGAACAACAGTTGAATGGCATCTTCGATCGAAGTGCCACGGAGGAATACATCATACGGATTTGCGTTGCGGTACGCGATCGGTAGCTTGTCTCGACGTTGTATTGCTGGTACGTATAGGGGGTGACGTCTTTTATGACACGGAAATTCTGTCCGTATTTGTCTTCGAAAGAGATGACGAATTCGTATTTTGAGTCTGCATATTTGCGATAGGAGATTTCGTAGTTACGGTCGAAAGTACGTTACCAATTGCCAAACCTGCTATTTCATTTCATCATTGTCTCGTAGAAAGTGAACCCGGTTCTTGATAGACCAAAATCAACTCCAAATAATTCTCAATCCGCTTCGCTTGCCCAACAGCACCTAATTCTCTAAATAGATAAATCGATTTTCGAATCTTCGTGATCCCTTGTTCTGTTTCTCCCAATCGCAATTTATAAGCACCTTTGAGCTGCAACAAGTTTGCCCGCTCAAACAATTTGTGTTCAGGTAGTGAGAGCTTGTGCAGGTAGGAAAAGAACTCGTTCAGTTCTGTTTGAAATCTCGTGTCGTGCGTGAAGTCAGTGACAGGCCCCAATAGATACGTAATTGAATTCATTAGAATGGTCGTAATGACGTCATTTACCTTTTGGAAATCCTTGTATCGAATACTTTTTTCATATGCGGTTCGAGAAAGCAGGAGCACGGTTTCCGGTTCAAGAAAAAATAGCGTCGCATTATAGAGCATGAATTCATAAAGCCCCCATACTTCAATGCGGAAGAAGTAATCTGCTAATCGTTGAATGTCCTCTTTGGTTACTTCTTCATCCATCCTTTTGTTGTCAAGGATCCCTTCATACATATGTAGCATTAACACATGATACTGATAGGTTTCCACCCCGAATTGCTGCCACTTTTTCGTTTGCTGCTGTTTTAACTTCCTTAGTGCATCCGAATCACCTTGTGTGTATGCGTTGTGAACCGCTCTGAAAAACTGTTCAAGTTGGCTCGATTGGAACTCGTTGTGCACAAACAAAAATTCATCAAAACTCATCATCATTTTTTCTAATATGTCCGTGAACAGCCCAAGTGTCATATCGGAATCGCCGCGCTCAAATTTCGATAGGAATGAAATCGAGCAAATCCCATCCGCCAATTCCTTCATCGTCAGCCCTTTTTGCTCCCGAATCTGTCGTAGTGTTTCCCCGTATGCTTTCATTACTTCGCCCCAATTCCACTATATGAAAATTTGATAAAGCCTTCTAAACTTTCATTCTACAATAAAAATAAGATATTTCCATTATACATGAGGAGGCGGCTGAAATGGCTGAAGCAAAACAGTATCTAATAAAAAATGGGACGATTATTGATGTTGAAAAAGGGGAATCATTCCTCGGCTCAATTGAAATTGAAGGAACAAAAATTAAGCGGATGTATAAGGTGGATGAAAGGTTGCCAGAAAACCTTCAGATAATTGATGCGAACGGTATGTATATTATTCCAGGTTTGATCGATATGCATTGTCATATTCAATGTAGATTTGCGCCACATTTCTTAGCGTCTGGTGTGACAACTGTCCGGAATCCGGCGAGTAATGTGATGATGATTGAGGATTTGCTCATCGCGCCGTTAGATGCAGCAACGCCTCGTGTTTTTTCAGCAGATCGTATGATTGACGGCGAACCGGGGCTATGGGGGCCAACAAGTTACGGAAATTTTGTTACGGAAGATCCTGAAGAAGCTCGAGTGGAAGTGCGAAGACAGGCAGCAACCGGTGTTAACTTCATCAAAATTTATGGCTTGGCAAATCGGGAGGTTATACAGGCAACCGTTGAAGAAGCGCGGAAATTTGATTTGGAAGTCGCTTGCGATTTGATTCATTCCCAAAAAGTGAGTGCGTTGGAAGCAGCGGAGCTAGGCGTTACGTGGTTCGAGCATGCTTCAGGGTTTGTACAGTCTCTCTATCCCGGATGGTACCCAACTGCGGATCAAGCAGAATGGAGTCATATCGATTGGGAGAATCCTGACGAGCAGATGATTAAAGAACTTTGTAAACAGATGCTCCAATATGAAGTGAAGCTCTGTCCGACGCTTGTCTGCTTCGATCAGGCGAAACAGTATCCTACCATATGGTCACCGGAAAATCTGGTAACCCGTTCACTTGAAGAACATGATATTTTGATGAGCCATTGGCAGAGCATGGAACAACATGTACACAGTATTAAACAGCAATTTTGTAATCAGCATACATTTACGAAACTTGTGACGAAGAGCTACTTTGACCTTGGTGGGACAGTTGTAGCAGGGACAGATACACCTGCGCTTTTGTACACGTTCCCAGGGATGGCGCTGCATCGAGAGTTAGAGCTATTCAGAGAGATTGGCCTAACTGAAATGGAAACGTTACAAGCTGCAACAATCCGTGCGGCGCAATCCATCTATCTTGAGAACATCGGCGCAATTAAAGAAGGGTACATCGCTGATCTCGTCATCTTGAATGAGAATCCACTCGAAGCGATCGAGCATACGAAAAGCATCCATCGCATTGTGAAAGGTGGGAGGGTGTACAGCCAAGAAGAAGTGCTTACGTATATTCAAAGCAATGAGGAGTCCGAAGTGCGGATGGTTGAATTCCAAAGTAGATGGGAAGAGGAGATGAGCAAAGTGGAAGTTGGCGACTGAAATATAGTAAGCGAGAGAAGTCATTGTACCAACGTTGAGAAGGGATTGACACATTGTTCGACAAGGGGATGGTCAACTAACAATGAAGGCCAATAGTAGAAGTACATCTTATAAAAATACGAAAAATGAAAATAACCATCCTTTGCTCATGTGAGTGAGTATGTAGGATGGTTACTTTCTTCATTTATACGCTCAGTAGCTTCCTAACAGAAAATATTACTGATTTGCTCGGTTATCAATGATGTTTTGTACCTGTTCAGCCGTCAAATCAGCAAGCTTACAAATTAATTCCAAAGGAAGAGATTCATCGTGCATTTTCAAAACAAACGCCTTTTTGGTTTGTTCCTTTCCTTGCTCGATGCCTTGCTCGATACCTTTTGCGATTCCGATTTCACGCCCTTTTTCAACGCCTTGCTGAATCCCTTGCTCGATGCCTCTTTCAATCCCTTTTTCAAGTCCAAGCTTTTCAGCATCTTCCATCCGTTGAATATGGTCACGCAGCGCAATTTCCCTGCTAAGAGCAAGGTGGAACGTTTCGGGATCCATGCTGAGTTTACGGATTTCCTCAAATGCTTCTTTGTATGCGGAACTTTCCATCGCGATTTCCTCCTTCATCTTTTGATTTCCTCTAAAAAATAGTAGCCATTTTTCGAGCGTATTCATATCATCTAGAGGCTTTTGCAGTTCTTTTGGCAATTGAATTACGTGTATCTCCAAGTGCTTAGAAAAGAGAAGTCCTTTTTTCGGTTCTATAATTTGAAATGTACTATGGATGTCTTTAATTGGCAACAAATCCGAAATGATAATCTGGATTACTTTTTTTAACTGTCCATATGGATCTGTACTTTTTATTTGTGAACTATACAAACTCGCCCAATAATACAGCATGCGTTCGTTGAAAGCAGTATGTCTTTCCAATTGCATTTCTATGTTAATTTGTTCGCCAAGTTCAGTCGTCGCACGCAAATCCATGATGGACAACTTATCAACGGCATACTTTTTCGTATTCATGGGATCTATTAACTGTAAAGACTTAATCGTACCCCCTAAAATTGAATTGACAAAATGCAGAAGCAACCGATTGTTCCGTTCATCTGTGAAAAACGATTTGAAAACAAAATCATTTCGTAGCTCTAGTAATTCAGAACCGTACACTTCCATATCTTCCTTCACGACAGTAACCAACGTACATCCCTCCATTTCGTTACAATTATAATAAAACAAATGTTCGTGGAAATCAATTAAAATAACGAATTATTCAAACTTTTATTAAGTGTATTCTATTCTATGTATTTTGTGAAGACTATTTTTATAATATCCCTCATTTGCAAGGTGGATTGTAGAGGACTGAAATGCATAACTAAAAACCGTGTAGACAAAGTTGAATCCTACTTGATCTACACGGTTTAGTAATGTCGTCCTATTATTTATTTTTATCTTTGTCGTTTTCCTCTTGCTCTATCGCTTTATCCGCCTTATTGAAGTCTTTTTGATAAAGTACTTCTTGTGCTGAACTGAGATTATTATTCTTGTCAGTCATCTGTTCATGTGGTTGTTTGTTCTTATCCATTTCAATTACTCCCTTCATCCTTGTGTCTCTATTACTTGTACCCAAACCTTGGAATACTATGCACAACTCAATGTTAGAGTACATCCATCATTTTTTCGGATCAACCAACACAAGCACTTTTCCATTTTGAACGTCATCTGCAAACTGTTCTGCATCATCATCCGGAACGCCTAGTTCAAGCAATGCGTGCTTTAATCCGCCAGCATCTGTACCAGCGCCGATTACTGCACCGCCAAACGTTGTCAAAATGGGGCCGGCCGCTAACACTGCACCAAATCCCGGAATCACAACGGTCGATAACCCAACTAGAACGCCTGCCATACCGATCGCACCGCCCGTTGCAGCTCCTGCAATCGCTCCATCCCTCGTTGACGGTTTAATTTCCTGTGTTACGGCATCCGGCGTTTCAATATGTTTAGCAATCACCGAAATCTCATCAGTTGTATAACCTTCCTTTTTTAATGATTCCACTATTTCAGCTGCTTCGTGTTCAGTCGAATAGACACCAATTACTTGTTTTGTCATAACAAAATCCCTCCAGTTCACTTCTGCGGTGATGTATCCTCTTTACCCATCCTGAAAGAAATCTATACATCGTTCCTTGAAAATTATTATCGCAATAAAATGAAAAGGACGATAGCACTCATGAAAATTGGCTCTCAAAACAAAAATGCATGAGAGACAGTTTGCCCCTATGCATCTTTCATTTGGATATTAAAAACGGAGTCTTTCGTTATGTTGATACCTTCTACGTACCTCTTTGCTAATTCATTCATACGCTACAACAATATGAAAAGGAGGGCTAAAGATGCTATCGATTGCCACGTTCATGCAAGTGTTACTCCCGTTGTATCTGATTGCAAGCGTCGGGTTTATCGCGCGTAAAATAAACGTCTTCCATACGCAGACGAATCAAGTGATTACCCTACTACTCCTGAACATTACGTTACCGGCATTAATCATCTATTCATTGAACACGAAGCTTACAAAAGAACTGCTTATCTCTTTTGAATGGTTAGTGGCAATGTCCATTTTCATCCTCGGCAGTTCCGTCATTGTCGCGTTCATTCTACGGAAGAAAGCGCGTTTGCCTGAACAACAAAAAAGTGTCTTTGAAAGCCTCATTATTTTTGGCAATCAAGGATTCATTGGTTATGCAATCATTTTTATTCTTATGGCTGAAGAGGGAATCGTGTATTTAACGATTTTCAATAGTTGTTATTTGCTACTTATTTGGTCGTACGGCATTTATTTATTCACAAAGGGTGCACACAAGGTGAACTGGAAAGGTTTGATCGTCAATCCAGGCATTGTATCGACCGTAATCGGGATTGTTATGATGGTTTTGCCTCTTTCTTGGCCAGAAGCATTTGTAGCAACCGTTGAAAGCATTGGCAAGATGACGATACCATTATCGATGCTACTCATCGGTAGTCTGCTTGCGGATATCCGATGGCGAACATTCCGCCAATACAGCACAAACAGGTATCTATGGATAGCGGCTGCTTTTCGTTTACTCGTGTTGCCAATTTGTTTACTGCTTATCCTTTATGTCCATGTGCCTTTTCCATTGCTAGTTGTTGCTGTGCTGACATCGGCGATGCCGAGTGCTACAACGACTTCGGTCTATGCCCAGAAGTTTGGGGCGGATGCGTCGTTTGCTTCGTTTGGTGTCCTTTTGACATCGGTGCTATGCCTGTTTACATTGCCGTTATTATATAGCCTTTTGCATTGGTTGTATCCGTATTTTTACTAATTTATCGTAGGAAACGTAATGACCAATTGACCTTCATGATTCATCACTTCAATGAGTGCATCGTCAAAGAGGTAAGGCGTGTCATTCTGATCACGTGGTGTAACCTTTTCATAGCTATTTCTAGCCGTTAGCACAGGGAAGGTGATTGGGATGAAACGTCCTTTATGTAAGACCCGCATATTGCCCATCAGGAATAACTCTTTGCTAGATGCGGCAAAGCTTAAGTGGCCGACTTTCTTATTTGTCGTACGGGAGATAAGTTTTACGTCTTGCAATAAAGCGATCATGCACAACATAATATCATTGATCACTTCAGGTGAAAGTTTATCGAATCCTTGTTCCACGAAAAAGGCATTGAGCTGGTTGCGGATTTCCTTAAAGGAGAACAAATTCTCGATTTTCTCTTTTTTTCCTTTGCCGAGGTTTTGAATGATTTCTTGGCAGTGGTCGAAATAGCTTTTAACGTACCCTGTCATCTGTTCACGTTGGACAAGGAATTGTCCGAGTTCGTTTAGTACTTTATTGGCTTGCGCATGTTTTTTGGCAAATAACAGAAATGCTAGCACGTCTTTTTCGTCAAATGACCGTTCAGCGAATTGTTTGTAATAATATGCAAAAAGTTGTTTTTCTTTATTGTCCATTGGTTTTCACTCCTTCACATCAGAATTTCATCATACCACGGATTGTTTTTCGAGATAATCGACACGTCTTATATTGCACAGATTGAGAGTTGTTTGAATAAACTCAATTCATTTCATTTTTGATTTCACCGGTGAATGCATTTAAAATAGACTTCTGTAGTTCTACTTGGAGTAGATGTACGGAAGTAACGAATAATCGGATTGCTGGAGGTTACTATGAATTATCGAATTATGAACAAGCAAGTATTTGAACAAGCGCAAGTGCGTTCAGTCTCAGATGTAACGTTCACAGAGGAGGAACTTCAACACGGCATGAAAATTGCGGTGTCAAAAGTGGACAAGACACTCGAATTGTATTTAGTCGATGTAGATGGACAGAAGAAGTTTGAAGTCCGGTGGGATGACTCCACGGAAATTTTCACAGGCTGGAATTCCGCTTGGGAAAACTTCACTTGGTGTCTAAATATCGTTGGAAACGAATAATAGGGTCAGCCGCCCTTGAATAAAAGCATGTTTTGATTTTTATTTCAAAACATGCTTTTATTTTTTTGTTGATTGCTGGAAATTAATAAGATGATAAAGTTCAGAATTCATATGAAACTTTCTGCCGTAAGTGATCGTATTAACTAGTAGATACACGACTACATTAAGTAAAATTGATAAATGATCATAACTTGTTGAGAGTTAACAGACGTATGGGAGAGAGAAAAATAACCATTGAAGGTGATGTTTTGAAGAATACAATATTAAGGGTTATTTGGATTGTGCCCAATGTATTCTGTTACATTATGCTGATTGGCTGCCTAATTTTTGTGGCTATTCATAAGAACGACATTGCTGAAATCGGTATGTTATCGTTATGGATTTTAATGCTCATAGCACTATTTATGGTAGCCCTATTTGGAAATTTACGTAGTAGATATTGGATAAAAACAGGGGAAATGTAGTGGTAGTTTGTTCATCAACACAAAGCGCGGAAAGGGGATCGCACACTTGGATTTTGCTAGAAAGTCTATCTATTACCTGTTCATCATTGCATTTGCCATACTTTATTTTTACATCCTCAGTTTGCTTTATAACTATTCGCCACTACATGTGGGGCATTCTCTATATCTTGGTCTTTTGAGTTTACTTGTAATTATTTTTTCTATCATCTTATCCGTTTTAACGGTTAATAAAATACGAAAAATATACATTGCCAAACTTTCATGATCGAGTCAGTGATGTTTTTACATAATGTCATTGTCTACTGCGTTCATCGTCCGACAGTGAAATCCTAAAGTTGCCTATGCTAGAATAGAGACACTAGCTGTTCACTTGAATGTGAACTTGATCACCTTCTGAAACATATAACGAACAGGAGTGAAATGCATTATGAAAAAAAGATTGATTTTAGTAATCGGTTTACTAGTAAGTCTTCTCTTGGTTGCTTGTAGTAAGGAAGATTCGGGGAATAAAAGTGAAGTCGAAGATATTAAAGAAAAGGTACATGAATATAGCGTAGGAAGTTTCCCAGACGATGTAACAGCGTCTATTACCTCACATGAACTCATTGTCACGGACAAAGGTCAAAAAACGACATTCGACTTGCCGAACGATGAATTCTTTGTTTCGATTGCTCCCTTTGTTGAAACGACTCATTCTTGTGCAATCCACAGCTTAACTGGGTGCCAAGGGGAATTAGTTGGAGAGGAATTTGGCGTGCTCATTAAAGATGAAGAGGGCAATGTAGTAGTAGATGAAACGATGACATCACTAGAAAATGGATTTATTGACTTGTGGTTACCGCGCGATAAAAATTTGTCGGTGAAAATTACACAAGGCGATAAAACAGTTGAATCTACTATTTCTACATTTGAAGGCGATAATACTTGTATTACGACAATGCAACTGACTTAATGCTGTTACAGAGTTGCATTTGTAACAGATTTGATATGCCAAACAATTGTTGAGTATAGCGATAAGTTTTTAAAAACTACTCATTAAGACCCGTGTTTGGACATAAAAAAGGATGTTCCTGAAATCAATTTTCTGGAACATCCTTTTTAATTAAATAACTCACTCCGTACGGCTTAATTCCTTTGCAGCGGCAAATAAAATTTCAGCAGCGGGGAGTAGGGCGTCTTCATTAATGTCGAAGCATTCGTGATGATGACCAGCAGCAAGCTCTGTGCCAAAGATGCAATAGGTCGCTTGACCACCGCGCTGTTGGACCGCTTCCAAAAAGTAAGTTGCATCTTCTGATCCTGCGTTCGCTTCACTTGTGACGTCCACATGTTGGATGAATGCATGATGCTTCGCAATATCGGCTAAGCGTTTTGCCAAGTCATCCGAGCATTTGCAGCTCACCGCTTCGCCAGCTGTTTCGATCGAATAGTCAATGCCGTACATTTGGGCAGCGCCTTTTACGATGTTTTCGACTTGTTCTTTCATGTAGTTGTTCACGTCACTCGTTTCACCACGTGTTTCGGCGACAAGTGTGGCATGGTTCGGGATGATGTTTCGTCCCGATCCAGCATGCAATTCACCTACGTTAATGCGCGAGTCACCGCCTGAATGTCGGCAGATGGCGTGCATATTCAATGCAGCACTAGCAGCGGCAAGCAAGGCGTTTTTTCCGGCTTCCGGTTCTCCGCCCGCGTGTGCAGCTTTCCCTGTAAACGAAATGTTGAGCTTCGTTGTCGCTAAAAAGCCATTGTTTGCAGCGACAAAATGGTGTTGCGGCACACCCGTACCGATATGAGAGGCGATGAAGTAATCTGTGTCGTCTACAACTCCGGCACGAGCCATTGCTTTTGCGCCTCGCGTTCCTTCTTCTGCTGGTTGGAAAATGAGCTTAATGACACCGTTCAGCTCTTCTTGCTTTTCTGCAAGTAGCGTAGCGAGTCCAAGACCTATTGACGTGTGTGCATCGTGCCCGCATGCATGCATCGATCCGTCAGCAGTTGACCGGAAACCGAATGAAGCAGGCGTATGATCCGCTGTATCTGCCTCTAAAATCGGCAGTGCATCCATGTCTACCCGGAACGTAACGGTCGGACCAGGGCGCTTTGTATCGAGCGTTGCAACGATGCCTGTGAACCCTTCCTCAAAATAAGGAAGGAAGCGTTCGACGGCACCGTTTTCAATTGCCCAAGTGACATGTGCTTTTGTTTTAGCTGCATCGGGTTTCCCCATGCATTCGTCTTCTTTCATCACTTCTTTACCGAGCTGTAAGTCAAACCCTAACGGTTCTAAAATGCTTGCTACGATGGATGCCGTACGGATTTCTAGAAAACCTTGCTCGGGAAATCGGTGAAAATCACGTCTCCAGTCAATCATTTGTTCTTCTAGTTGCATACTAATGCCTCCTGAAATGACGAATTGTTGTTTGTATTCTTTATTACATACGTGCTGGAATACCAGGTCCGAACGGAATGCCTGCATAGAAGAATACAAGAATTAAAATGATCCATGTGATTAAGAATACAAGGCTATATGGAATCATTAAGGACATATACGTTCCGATACTAGCTTTCTTATCATAGCGTTGCATGAACGCCAAAATAATGACCATGTAAGGGAACAACGGCGTAACGATATTTGTAGATGAATCCGCAATACGATAAGCAACTTGCGTGAATGCCGGATGATACCCAAGCTCCATAAACATCGGTACGAAAATTGGTGCTTCAATAGCCCATTTTGCTGAACCAGATGTAATGAGGAAGTTCATAAGTGATGTGAAAATAATATACCCGATGATAAGTGGCATTCCTGTAAAGTTGACGCTTTCTAGGAATTCCGCACCGTTGACAGCTACCCATGTTCCTAAGTTCGACCAGTTGAAATACGCAGTGAATTGTGCGATTGCGAATACGAGTACGATATAGCTAGACAAGTCTTTGACGGATTCAGACATGTAGTGGCTAATATCTTTACTAGACTTAATTTTGCCGATAACCATACCGTAAGTTACCCCGATAATAATGAAGAAGAACAAGATAATCGGAATGATACCGCTTAAGAACGGAGATTTCGGAAGTAATTCGCCGTTTTCATTTGTTAATGGGCTGTTCGGTAAGTAAATCGTTACGACAATTAGAATGACATATAAAAGACCTGCAAGAACTGCTGATATGAACGCTTTCTTCGCCTTCGGATGTTCTTCCGTCTCTTCGTCTACAACAGCATCTCCTTTGTAGACACCAAGACGAGGCTCAATGAATTTCGTTGTCAGCAAGCCCCCGACAATTGTTAAAACGATAACGGACGCGATATTGAAAAACCAGTTATCTACGGGTGACACGATGAATGTTTCATCCATGATGCGTGCAGCTTCTGTCGTAATACCCGCAAGCAATGCATCTGTTCCAGCAATGAACAAGTTTGCCGTGAAACCTGCACCTGCTCCTGCAAATCCTGCAGCTAGACCCGCTAAAGGATGACGGCCGACTTTATAGAAGACAAGTGCTGCAAGTGGTGGAATTAATACGACTGCAGCATCTGACGCCAAGTTCCCCATGATCCCAACGAATACAACTGTGTATGTCAGTAGGAAAGGGGGGGATTTCAAAATTGTTTTACGTACAGCATAGTCTAACATCCCAACTTTTTCAGCTAATCCAACACCAAGCATCATGACGACGACAAGGCCAAGTGGCGCAAAGCCCGTAAAGTTATCGAGCATCGATGTGAGGATGAACTGCAAACCTTCTGCAGAAATCAAGCTTTTAATCGGTAGGACTTCACCTTTACCTGGATGGACAACAGAAGCGTTAAACAAACTGAAAATCCAAGAAACAATAATCATTAATACTGCTAAACCGACAAATAGTGCGAATGGATCGGGTAATTTATTCCCTACCTTCTCAACAATGTCCAAAAACTTTTGGAAAAAACCTTTCTTCTCTTTCATCATTTCACCTCTTTAGTAGATTCTTTTTCCGCCAAGCGTAGATGGACTGACATCTTTCGGAATCGGCGGATTATATGGGTTTTGGTGCTCAAATTGAGCATGTTCTTCTCTCACTTGTGCAAGTTTTTCACTTGATGTGAGTAGATCAATACCAGTCAAAGCCATTGCTGAAGCTGCACGGATCATCCCGCGATGCGCAAAATCTGAAAGCCCTTGCGCCGTCATTTGCCATGTATGAAGTGCTGTACCAAGCGTACTTGTTGCAGCCGTAAGTTGGGCAGTAGGGAGCACCCAGCTGACATCCGCTACGTCTGTCGAGCCATAGAAAATTTCCTCAGATGGGACATAATCAGAAATTTGATCATTCAAATACTTGCCTTTGAATTCACTACCGTCTCCGATGTAGCCGAATCCACTCATAACATCTAAGTAAAATTCTTGCTCATCAGATGAGAATGTCTCCCAAATCTGTTTTGCGTACGCCTCTTCTTCGGCAGACACTTCA
Source organism: Sporosarcina saromensis (assembly GCF_033253735.1). Lineage (NCBI taxonomy): Bacteria > Bacillati > Bacillota > Bacilli > Caryophanales > Caryophanaceae > Sporosarcina > Sporosarcina saromensis. Next base: position 27,614 of record NZ_JAUBDI010000008.1, read on the forward strand.
CCAGCTCCGACTTCTTTCAAGTTTTTGTGAAGGATTTGTTCCAAACTTCGATTTGGCACATAGTTGGAGCACGCTTTAATGAATTCAATTTCCACGTTCGTTTCCGTCATGAGTGCTGCACCTTCAGCAATCTTGCAAATCCGTTTATAAATCCCTTCGACTTGATTGTTTTTAGGTGCACGAATTAAGTAAAGCACTTCCGCTTGTGGTTGCACGACAGCAGGGGATAGGCCGCCTGTATCGGTAACGGCATAGTGAACACGAGCATCTTGAATGATATGCTCACGCAAGTAATTGACACCGACGTTCATTAATTCGACTGCATCCAACGCACTTCTGCCTAGGTGAGGGGAGTTTGCTGCGTGTGCAGATATCCCTTTGAAACGGAAAGCGACTTGGTAGTTTGCTAGCGTCGGTCGGCTCATAATGGAATTACCCGGTGACGGATGCCATGTCAATGCGGCGTCAACGCCTTCAAACGCACCGTCTCGCACCATGAACGTTTTTCCCGATCCACCTTCTTCACCTGGGCAGCCGTAAAAGACGACCGTACCTGGCAAGTTGTTCGCTTCTAAATAGGCTTTCGTTGCACAAGCTGCAGCAAATGCGCCTGTACCGAGTAAATTATGTCCGCATCCATGTCCGAAATGAGGGGTTTCTTCAACAAGCTCCTTTTTAGCTGTTCCTGGCGTTTGGCTCAATTCGGGCAAAGCGTCATACTCACCTAAGAAAGCAATGACCGGTTTCCCTGAACCGTATGTCGCTTTAAACGCAGTAGGGATATTGGCAAGTTTACGCTCGACCGTAAAACCTTGTTTCTCACATTGCTCTGCTAGAAACTTTGCAGATTCAAATTCTTCAAACCTTGTTTCTGGATGCTGGAAAATATAAGCGGATACCTCATTGAAGTAGTCTGCTTTGTTATCCATATAATCTTTGATGAATGTATACATGTAAAATTTCCTCCTAGTTTTCAGTCTAATGATGGGTCTTCATTGCTTGCTACTCGTTTTAAATATTCGGCAAGCACTTTCGTTCCTTTCAGTAGATCGTCACTATCGGCATGCTCTGACGGATGATGGCTCACTCCGTTACGGCAAGGGATGAAAAGCAACCCGCACGGCCAGCGTTTTGCTAGATTCATCACGTCATGTCCTGCACCACTATTTAGTTCCATCGATGACAATCCGATGTCGTTACATAGTTGGGTAAGTGTTGCATGTATCGCTGGGTCCAACTCAATCGGGTCATCATCAACGAGTATTTTGATCGAGACCGTCACCGCTCGTTTTGCTTCGATGGTCCGAACGAAATGATTAATCTTTTGGACCAGTTCGTGTTTTGCGGCAGCACTTGTACTTCGAATATCAACGCCTAACACGACTTCTCCTGGAATCATGCTCATCGCATTTGGACTATTTTGGATTGTGCTTACCGTCGCGACAAGTGGAGTATTTCGTTGATTTATCGCAAGCGTTTCCTGTTCGATGAAGCTGATAAGCGGTGCGATTGCAACGAGCGCATCTTGCCGTTCATCCATCGGCGTAGAACCTGTATGATTTGTTTTGCCAATGGTAGTAATCCGAAGTCTCGTCGGTTGGGCGATGGTGCGGACGATCCCGATGTCCTTCCCGGTTTTTTCAAGTTGCGTCGCTTGTTCAATATGCAATTCAATAAATTGCTCAAGCTGATGATCTTCTAGTCGAGCTTCATGAAGGGCGTCCCAATCTAATCCACAATCTGTAAACGCTTTCTTTAACGAGATGCCACTCGAGTCCTCGAACAAAGCAAGTTTGTCCGTGTCTAACAAGCCAGCAATCGCTTTACTGCCAATCGTTGATACATTGAAACGCGCAGACTCTTCGCAGGCAAAGGCAATCACGGCAATGTTCTTTGTCGGTTTAAAACAAGCATCTTTTAGTAGTTTGACCGCGGCAAGACTAGCGACGACTCCTGCTACACCATCGTATCCGCCACCGTTGTAAACCGTATCGAGATGCGAGCCTGTAGCAATTAAATCTGCAGATTCGTCAACTTGCCATACCGCCCATTGGTTGCCAGCTGCATCCTGGAACGTTTGCAAGCCAAGTTCTTTCGCGATGGACCGAAATTGTTCTTGAGAGGCTTGTTCTTCTTTCGAATAACCGAGACGTGAAAACCCTTTAGGCTGGTCCATCGTTTCAACGAGGTTGAGTCGACACAACGTCTCTTCAATCCAACAAGTGAGTAGTTCCATCACTTACTCCTCCTTCCTGAAGAGGAGTTCCATGTCCGAAAAACGGTACACATTGCTCGGTCGTCCTCTTTGTGTCGTTTGCGTTCGTTCATGAATTGTAATGACCCCGGCTTGTTGTAATTCCAATAAGATACGCCGCGCATTCCGTTTCGTTTGCGAAAACCATTGCGCCACATCGTCCGCCGTAAATGCTTGTCTGTTATAGCGTTGGCAATGAAAAGCTAATCGCAAAACATCACGAGCGTTGCTGTCCGTCAACTGGAACCGGTCTTGTAACGTGGCACGCATTTCAGTCGTGTTCAATTGATTGGCGTAATCGCTTTGGACTTTTTGCGTAATGTCTTTCTTTGTTCTTACAATTAAAATGTACGGTTCTTCAACGGCTTGCAATTGATTGAGCCCATGTCGCACATGTTGTTCAGCTTCAAGAACGGTTTGTCCGTAACCAATCGTAAAACCGACATCCAATTGCTGATTCAATTTGAATGTTTCAATCATGTTCAGTAATGAAGCTTCAATGTCTTCGTCAACTTCACCTTTCGTTGTATAGATTGAATAAAGACCATCAGCATTCTCAACAAACGATCCGTTCAATTTTTGCGTTAATGTGAGCAAATCTTTTTTAACGAGCAAATCTTGGTGCTTCCATTCAAAAATGGATTGTTCGATGTTTTCATGTGCGTTCAACACTTGGCAACCGAGAACAGCCATTTGCAAGTTTTCATAGTGTTTTGACTGTGCTTTTTCAATAAGTAGCTCAAGTGCTAACTTGATCGCAATGTACGAAGGGGTGAGCCGGTACACAGGGATGTTGACGGCTTGAAGGCGATCGAATACATCTTTTAACGCTGTAATGGCTACTTCCGTTTTCCCTTCTTTATACATTTTCTCATGCAAACTAGCGATCTGCTTACTGTCGCCGTTAAAAGAAGAAGGGATTGTACTAAATCGGAGATGGTCAAAATTATAAAAGGAGACGACTTTCTCCATTTCTTCATCCGTAATGTAATCAATACTCACAGAGTGAATCATTCTTCCTTCTTTCTCTTGAATTTCTAGTAGTTTGACGAAAAAGCTGGAACCGTGTAAATAAGGATAATTCGACTGTTCTTCCGGTACCAGTTCATGTTGCAGTGCGTACATATGGTTCATCATCCCGGAAAACAGCCACTGATCGACAATTGGACGACCTTGCTCAATGAGGCCAGGTAATTCACTCACTTTTTCGTAAATGAATGGAATGCACTTTGCATGTGGAAACTCTTCTGCAACGTATAGGATCTTTTCAACCGATTCAGCAGGTCCAATAACGCCGATCGTGACAAGCAATGAGGCACCTCCTCTCCAATGTGAAATGCGATTTAAGGACAAATTCCTTTAAGTTTCCTTATACGTTACTATAAAGCGCTTTCACTGTCTATATGTTTTTCTTTGGAAATATTAGATTGTTTTTTAGAAACATTGATATGATGGGGTTTTAGCGATGTAAACGAAAAAATAGAGTGAAAAAAGTTTAGTTTTGTTTTTAATGGGGAATACTTAAACGCTAACTAGATAACTTGTCGCGCTTTAATTAGTAGATGAAGACATTGCATTTAAGAAGAATAAGTCGAAAGGAGAAGTTTTTTTGCATATTACTAGAGTATTTTGGTATGCAGTCGTTATTTGTATAGCGATTGTTTTATGGGGTTCACTTGCTCCCGCTCAATTAAACGATTCAACAAAGGTAATAACAGCATTTATTTATGATCACTTTGGATGGTTTTATATTTTTGTTATTGTCGCCATGATCAGTTTCTGTTTTTACATGATGTTCTCCCGATTTGGTAAGGTGAAGTTAGGGAAAGAAAATGATGAACCGGATTTTAGTTTACTTGCATGGTTTGCAATGCTTTTCAGTGCAGGTATGGGGATTGGCCTTATGTTTTTTACGACAGCGGAAACGATCTCCCATGCATTTATCAGTTCACCAAATGCATCACCGGGATCCGACCAAGCAATTATTGAATCCCTTCAGTATGTCATGTTTCACTGGGGGCTTCACGGTTGGGGACTATATAGTATTGTTGCGCTCGTGTTAGCGTACTTCAAATTCAGAGTAGGTGCGCCAGGATTAATTAGCGCTACATTGGAACCGTTATTCGGCAAAAAAATAATGAGAGGCTCTGTCGGTCATATTGTGGATACACTTGCCATTTTCGCAACGGTTGTTGGAGTAGCTTCTACACTTGGATTTGGTTCAGCGCAAATAAACAGCGGATTGACGTATTTATTTGATGCACCGAAAACCTTTTGGTTCCAACTCATCATTCTTTTAGTAGCAACGGTTTTGTTTATACTCTCAGCATGGTCTGGAATTGGCAGAGGTATCAAATACTTAAGTACAGTCAATATTGTTGTCGCGTTCATCCTACTCATTTTGTTATTCATCGTCGGACCGTCGATGTACATATTAAATCTGTTTACGACATCGATCGGGAAGTATGCGAGTAATTTTATTGAAATGAGTTTTGAGCTCCAACCGTTAAATGGCGACAAACGTCAATGGATTAACGATTGGACAATTTTCTACTGGGCTTGGTGGATCTCTTGGGCTCCATTTGTTGGAATGTTCATCGCGCGTGTGTCTAAAGGGCGTACAATTAAAGAGTTTGTTGCAGGTGTTTTGCTTGCTCCAACACTTGTAACCTTCATCTTCTTTGCAGTATTCGGTGGATCGGCATTATACTTGGAGCAAAATGGGATAGCCCAGCTGTCCTCATTAATCACAGAAACAGTGACATTCGGTATGTACGAACATTATCCGCTCGGTACGGTCTTGTCTTTCATCACTGTATTCGTGATTGCAATCTTTTTTATCACATCAGCCGATTCGGCAACGTTTGTTCTTGGTATGTTCAGTACAGGTGGTCAATTGAATCCGTCCAACGTCGTCAAAATCGTTTGGGGTCTCACGCTAGCTGCAATGGCTGCGATTGTCATGTACTCCGGTGGGATTAAAGGCTTCCAGAATATGCTTATCATTTCCGCATTGCCGCTTTCCCTTATCGTTATATTAATGGTTGTTTCTTTTTACAAAATCATTCAGCAAAAAGAATAAGCCTTTAGCTACAAAAATTCTCAAGAGGTGTGATTTTAGTGAATTTATTAAACGTTCGAAAAGGACAATTTGTCTATTACAACAATAAGTTGCACAAGGTGTATTCCGTCAAACCGTTCTTTAAAAAGTCTGTGCACCTTATTCGCCTAGAAGACTTGGAACAGGAAATCGTTACTGCAAAAGAAATTACATTGTACAAACCAAAGCATTTGGATAGTTTCCTATTTAATTATGAACGGTATACGTTGCATAAAGAAGCAAAGGCGAGTGTGGGAGATTATATTTTAATCATTAATCCCAAACCAGACTCCTTGGATCATCACCATCTTCATGCAATTGAAATCGTTTCTTCTATTGAAGCAAATGGTGTTATCAGTAATAAATCCAACGGTATTAAACATAGTGAGTACTGGGTCATGGTTCCGAGGCTGGAAGAAGGGGCGACGATCATTGACTTGGCACAACCCGATAGCCATGAATCGGCCGAACAGGCAAAGAGACAAGAACAGCATATACGTCAGACGTATACGCCTAAAATTGGCGATGTCTATCAGAAAAACAATACTGACCCTGTTTTACAAGCGATGGTCGTTGCCATTAAAGGTGACACAGCCTATTTAGGCGGTGATATCGAGGTGCCGATTGAAAAGTTAATAAACAGCAAGACGTGGAGTTTACTTGCCCGGGTACCATTGTAAGGAATGCATACGTAAAAGCGAGTCAATCAGACAAGTTCTGGTTGGCTTTTTTCATTCGCCTTCCCCTCATCTTTTGTGTATTGAAATTTTTGATTTGTTTCTACATGGGTGGATTGACTTTCAACTGGAAGGTGTTTACAGTTAAAGTGCTAGTGCGTGATTCTTTAAATACATGGTGAATAATCGATTGATACTGAAAATCGGAGAGGGGGAAGCATTTCATGTACATTACAGTTATTACGGGTTTATGGGTATCCATACTTCTTTTCTTAACTATTCGATTCATTCGTATTCTTTTTAAGATGAGACAGACGGTTGTTTTTCCATTGACAGAAGTTGAGTGGAATTCCATTCAAGTTCATCCGAATAAAACGGTTGGCAAGCCGGACCTCTCTCACCAAAAGATGGCTGTATGGGGAAATGGCCTAGTCATTTTTTTCATCACTGTGTGGATTGTAGTGGAAACATTTCTCTTAAAACGTCATTTTCCTGCCGCTATCGTGTTCGCTCCAATATTGTGGAACTTGCCTAAACTATGGAATCTATTCGCTTTTCTAAAACAAGGAATTGTTTGTGGTAACCGTTTTATTCCGTGGAATCGGTTAGAGTCCTATCAGTTCATCCAAATCGATAAACATCATCGCTATTATGGCTATTCACCTGAACTGAATGAAGGCTATGAGTTACTAATTCATACGAAATTTTCAGAAGTGAGCTGTCTTGTGACAACGGAATCGGTCAAGCAAAAGCTCATACTTCTATTGGAGGAGCAACTAAAAATCCATCAAACAAGACCGATAGGCATGTAGAACGAACAACACCGATCGATGGAGGATTTCTTTTAGGTGTACGGATGAAAGGTAAAACAGCAGAAACGTAATGATAAATCCATCACTAAAGGACGTTTCAAAGACATTCGCATATGCTAGAAGAAAAGTTTGAAAGGAAGAGCGAGTCCTATGTATTATCCACCGTACGGCTATCCGAACCAACCGCGCAATTATTGGAATGGTTCAATGCAGCATTCAGCAGGTAATCCAACCTATCAACCTTGTCCTAATGGAGCGATGCAGGCCTATCCCTCTCATCACAATTATTTTCCATATCAAACGGCTCCTACAGATTATGGACCGCAACCATTTGTCTTGAACATTGATGAAGCGACGAAACAAAACAATACTTTCCGTACTGCCATATGGACAGGAACTTATTTACAAGCGACATTAATGAGCCTTCAACCGGGAGAAAGTATCGGACTTGAAATACATCCTGATGTGGACCAGTTCATACGCATTGAACAAGGAGAAGGAATTACACAAATGGGCAAGCAAAAAGACCGGCTAGACTTTCAAGCTGCTGTAGCGGAAGACTCGGCAATCTTTATTCCTGCTGGTGCATGGCACAACCTCACGAATACAGGGCGTATTCCGTTAAAGCTGTACTCGATTTATGCACCTCCTAATCACCCGTTTGGTACTATTCACCCGACAAAAGCAGCCGCAATGGCGGCGGAATATGGAACCGAGTAAGTGTCGCCATTTTAAATTTGCGTTGTAGAAAGCTTAAATAGTAAAAATGCCTGAAGGATCATTCCAATCAGGCATTTTCTCTGTTCACTCAATTTGTCCACCTTGTAATCTTGTAGCTATGCTGAAATAATCTGTGCTTGTTTCCGTCGCGATAAGACGAGAGTCGTTACGACAAGTAGAAGTATTGCCAAGAGTAGTGTATAAGCACTTCCTGTCAAACCAGCAACAATGAACCCAACAAGCGCAATAGAGGCATTCAACAATGCATAAGGGAATTGCGTTTTCACATGATCCAGATGATCCGCGCCTGCTCCAGTTGAAGAAAGAATGGTCGTATCAGAGATTGGTGAGCAATGATCTCCAAAAATTCCTCCGGATAAAACTGCACCGATACAGACGAGTATATGCGCGTCCAACGAAATCGCCATCGGAATTGCTATCGGCAACATAATTGCAAATGTACCCCAAGACGTACCAGAAGCAAGCGCCATAACTGCACCGACAATGAAGAGAATGGCCGGGATAATAAATGCAGGTACATTCCCTTTCATGATTTCCACAATGAAAGCAGCAGTCCCCATCTCACCAATGACTTTACCAAGTGACCACGCAAGAACAAGTGTCGTCGCCACATACACCATCTTTTGCATGCCGCCTGTATAAATATCAAAGATCTCATTGAATTTCTTCACTTTATACACAATCATTAAAACAACAATTGTAATCGCCGCAAACAAGTAAGCCGTACTTAACGCCACACGGAATTCGCTTCCTGGAACAGGCGTTACCGGGAAACCTTTCGACACGAGCAATCCAAACAACGTTGCAAATAAAACGAGAAGCGGAAGCCATATGAGAATTGTACGGCTTCCCGTCGTATAGTCCTTCATTTCTTCGGCTTTCCGCAACGGTTTGGACTCTGGCCAATACAGCTGGCCAGTTTGACGTACACGTTGTTCCGCTTTTGCCATTGGACCAAAATCCAATTTCGTAATGGCGATTAACGGCACAAGCAAAACTGTTAAAATCGCATAAAATTGAAAAGGGATAACTTGGATAAGTGTGCTGAATTCTGAATCAGCAATATTCAACTTATCAAACTCTGCGCGAATTAATCCCATAATATAGACGCCCCACCCGATAAACGGTATTAGAACAGCTACTGGTGAGGCTGTGGAATCAATAATCCAAGCAAGTTTCTCCCTCGAAATTTTCACCTTATCAAAGATTTTTTCAAAAACAGGTCCAACGATAAGCGGCGTACCTAAGTCAGAGAAGAATATGAGTATGCCGCCGAACCAAGCTGCTAATTGCGCATTTGCTCGTGTTTTAATAAATTTCATGGATGCTGCAGCAAGGGCCGCTCCGCCCCCAGATTTCTCCATCAAAGCAACAAAGCCGCCGATGAAGAACAGCAATACAAGTACCGCTGCATTATAACTATCTGTCAGTTGAGGAAATAAGTATTCTCCAATGACGCCAGTCGTAGCTGACAGCGGATTCCCGCCAACAAGAATAAGCACACCGGCAAACACGCCGGAGAATAACGAAATCAGTACATTTTTCGTAACGATCGCTAAAATGACCGCAATAATTGGGGGAATTAACGATAACAGTCCCATATGTTCCATACAGTCCATTCCTCTCTAAGATTATTCATTGCATAACTATACAATAATATCATTTTATATACAACGTGAGAAAGAGAATTCGAATTTACATGCGTTGTAGAATTATCAATAATGCATAATGTCTAACCTTATATTATAAATTTTTTCTTGGATTTAAAAAAGAAACTATACATAAATATAGTACGCGTTTCTATTGTCAAGATGGCTATCATATTAAATAGGTTCAGGCCTATGTAAGTTCCCTACTATTTGATAACAAATGTAGAAATATTTTGTATTCGTATAAAAGTTCTGTTCAAGTTGTTGATAGCTATAAGGGATGTAACTAAAGTATTTGTGGTTGTACTATTCTTTTATTTTATAAATATTCCAATAGCTATTTTATGTTATTCTTGTTCATGTAATAGCTCAATTTACAAATCGGCTTTTAAGGATAGATTTAACTACTTCAATATCAATTGCTTTTTTAGATATTAGTTGCCGAGCAGAGAAACGAGCAAACTACATAATAAACAAACCTTTATCATGCGCTATAAAAGTTTTTTATTGGTTGTTTAAATTTTTTCAATTTCCTTTAATCGAAGGACTCTTGTACGATTTGTTTACAGAGTATTCGCTCCTCGTATGTGAAAGCGATTACAACAGAGAAGGGCAGGAGAGCGATCTATGATGAGTAAGGAAGCTTTGTTTACGAGAGTTGAGGATTTGGAACAAGAGTTGATAGAGTTAAGTGCATTCTTGCATGCAAATCCAGAATTGGGCAATGAAGAGTTTCAGGCAGTAAACAGGATTACACACATTTTAGAACGTAACGGATTTGTAGTTGAACGTGGTTTGGCTGGATTGGATACTGCATTCCGAGCAAGCTATACGGTTGGATTAGGGGGACCCGTGATAGGGATGTTATGCGAGTATGATGCGCTAAAGGACTTAGGGCATGGTTGTGGGCATAATTTACAGTCTCCATCTGTTGTAGGCGCGGCGCTTGCTTTGTCACGTTTGGAGGATTTACCGCCTTGTACGATTGAAGTAATTGGTACACCAGCTGAAGAAACGACAAGTGGGAAGATTCCTATGGCGCAGCAAGGATGCTTCGACCACTTAGACATCGCACTCATGATGCATGGGGGTGACAGGACGACAGTAGATGGCCGTTCACTTGCGGTTGATAACTTCGAATTTGTGTTTGAAGGTAAGGCTTCACATGCTGCGGTTGCTCCAGAAAAAGGTGTTAGTGCTTTAGATGGTGTCTTAATGACTTTTAATGGGATGGAGTATTTAAGGGAACATGTTCGTTCAGACGTGCGAATCCACGGGATCATTACAGACGGAGGAATCGCAGCCAATATTGTACCAGAGAGAGCTGCGGCGATGTTTTCTATACGAGCGATTAACCGTCCTTACTTGGATACAGTTGTCGAACGTGCATTAAATGTCGCAAGAGGAGCCGCTTTAGCTACCGGGACAAAAGTGCATATCCATCCTAAAAAATCGTTAGAAAGTAAGTTAAACGTGCAAGCGCTCAATGATGTGCTTTTGGAGAATGCAAAGTTAGTTGGAGCGAAAAACGTTACACCTCCACGTGAGAAAACGGGTTCTACAGATTTTAGTATTGTCACACACCGCGTGCCAGGTGCGTGCATCCGAGTTGCATTTGTTCCACAAGGCACACCGAATCATACAAAAGAATGGGTAGAGGCTTCTAATAGCAAGGAAGGGAACGAGGCTATTATTACTGCAGCAAAGACATTGGGTGCTACGTGTATCGATGTACTTTCGTCTGCAACGTTATTAGATGCGATTAAAATGCAATTTAAGGAAGAAAAAGAGCTACAAGAAAACTTGGTTTTACAATAAAGGGGGAAAAATAATGAATAAGAAGTTTTTGTGTTTAATGTTGGCAGCATTACTCGTCATGTTATCTGCATGTACGACGACAAGTAAGCCATCTAATGAAAGTGGTGGATCAGCAACAGGGGAGAAAGAAAGCAGTACGTTAACAATTTCATTAGGTTCTGATATGCTCACTTGGGACATTCATAACCATACGACGACTGCTACGGAAGCTATTCATGTGAACGTTTTTGACTACTTGTTAATGAGAGACACGAAAGGTGACATCCAACCACACCTTGCAAAAGAATGGGAAATGGTGGACGACACAACTTATGAATTCAAATTAAATGAAGGTGTCAAGTTCCATAATGGTGACGAACTCACAGCAGAAGATGTGAAGTTCACATTGGAGCGAGTGGCAAATGATGAGAAGCTAAAAAGTCATGGCGACTTCAATACGATTAAAGAAGTGAAAGTGCTAGATCCTTATACGTTTCAAATCATTACAAAAGAGCCGGATCCGATGTTAATTAGCCGGATTTCAAGACAAGCGTCAGGAATCCTTCCAAAAGCGTATATTGAAGAAAAAGGAATGGATGAATTCTTGAATTCACCGATTGGCTCAGGCCCTTATAAGTTTAAAGAGTGGAAAAAGGATAACCAAGTTACATTAGTAAAGAACGACGATTATTTCGGCAAAAAAGGCGAGTGGGATCAAGTCGTATTTCGTGCAATTCCGGAAGATTCTACACGTGTAGCTGAGTTATTGACGGACAGTGTAAATATTATTGCAAACGTTCCACCAAGTGATTGGAAACGTATCAATGACTCGGATAATAGTGACATTGTAAACGGTCCTTCTAATCGTACGTACATGTTATTCTTGCGAACACAAGAAGGTTGGCCAACTTCTGATGTGAAAGTACGTCAAGCGATTGATTATGCAATTGATGACAAAGCGTTAGTTGATAGTTTACTAGATGGGGGAGGAACTCCAACATTGACTAGGGTCAATCCTGGAAATGTTGGTTTTGAGGAAAGTCTCTTCGATCAATACAATTTTGATGTCGATAAAGCGAAACAATTATTGGAAGAGGCGGGGTATAAGGATGGCTTGACGATTGAGCTAGCTGGTCCTACTGGAAGATACATTAAAGACCGTGAAGTGATGCAATTGATTGCAGGGATGCTAGAAGAAGTGGGCATTCATACAGAAATGAATTTGCTCAAATGGGGAAGCTTCGCTGAGTTACGAGACCAAGAAAAACACAAAGATGGCTATTTAATTGCTCTTGGATCATCTTTCTTTGATGCAGGACAAGCACTTGATTACTACGGAACTGAACGTTCTGCTTCTATTAACGGCTATAGCAACAAGGAAATTGATGCGTTGTTACAGGAAGCGAATACATCGTTGGATCCATCTGTGAGAACGACAAAATACCAAGAAATTCAAAAGATTGCTAGTGTAGAAATGCCGATTATTCCTTTATTCCAAATTGACCAGTTCTTTGGCGTAACGGATGGCATTGAATATACGCCACGTTTAGACGAATTGATTTACATTCCAGATGTTCATAAAAAATAAGGAAATGAAGGAAACGGCAGCGGACTGTTATGCAGACAGACCCTGCCGCCCTTCTTTCAAGGAGGAGCAATATGTGGAGATACTTTCTTAGTAGATTTTTGCAAATACCAATCGTGCTTTTTATCATTTCTCTAATGATCTTCGTACTTGTTTATGTAGCAGGAGATCCGGTGGCGATGATGTTACCTGCAGAAGCAACACAGCAAGAAGTGCAGCAATTGCGAGCCGCCTTAGGATTTGATCAACCTTTTTACATACAGTTTTGGACGTACATGGTGGATTTAGTGCAAGGCGATTTTGGTGAATCGTATAAATACGGCATATCTGCTCTAGGCCTTGTTTTGGAAAGACTGCCTGCGACATTGGAATTAGCTACGGCATCTATGATTATGGCTATTATTATAGCGGTGCCTCTAGGGATTATTTCGGCTATTAGACCAAATGGAATCATTGACTTATTCACAACGGGTTTGTCGGTTCTTGGGAAAGCGATTCCAAACTTTTGGTTAGGGATCATGTTAATTTTAGTCTTTGCGGTTAATTTAAAGATCATGCCTGTTTCTGGGACAGGGAGTTGGAAACATCTTATTTTACCTGCAATTACGCTTGGTACAGCTGTATCAGCTGAAATTACTAGACTCGTCCGATCCAATATGTTGGAAATCCTTCAGCAAGATTACATTCGAACAGCAAGGAGTAAAGGGCAGAAGAAAAGCGTTATTATTTTCCGTCATGCATTCCGAAATTCATTAGTCCCAGTCCTTACAATTACGATCCTACAAATGGCAAGTTTAGTAGGTGGCTCTTTGATAACGGAAATGATCTTTGCGTGGCCGGGAATCGGTCAATTGATCATCCAAGCGGTTTACGATAAGGACTTACCAATTATTCAAGCGGCTGTTTTTGTAACCGCAGTTCTTATTCTATTCATGAATCTGTTGACGGATGTTCTCTATCGTTTCTTAGATCCGCGCATCAAATATAGCTAAGAAAGGATTTGACAATATGAAATCAACGAGTCAAGTTGAACTTGCTTCTCCTCCTATAGATAAGAATGATAGAAGTATAAAATCGAAAAACAAATTTACAATCTTTTTTACAAAACTTTTAAGAAGTAAGACAGGAACAGTTGGACTAGTAATTGTTCTAGCGTTATGTTTGATGGCAATCTTTGCTCCATTGATTGCACCGTTCAATCCTGGGAAAATTGATACAACAAAAATGTTAGTCCCTCCATTTTGGGCGGAGGGCGGAAGTATGACTCATATTTTAGGTACTGACAATTTAGGGCGCGATATTTTGAGTCGCATTATTTACGGATCGCGTATTTCTTTAATTGTTGGAATATTATCTGTTTTGGTTGCGGGAGCAATAGGGGTTGTGTTTGGACTGATTTCGGGATATTACGGTGGACTGGTTGATAACGTAATTATGCGACTCGTGGATGCGTTTTTATCTGTTCCAACGATTCTCTTCTGTCTTGTATTTTTGACAGTACTGGATCCTGGAATCCCTACCTTAATCATTGTTATTGGTGTGACGAGCTGGGTCCTGTATGCGAGGATGATTCGAAGCGAAACGTTAAGCTTGCGAGAACGAGAGTATGTAAAGGCTGCAAGAACGATGGGGGTGTCCGATTTTCAAATTATGAAACGGCATATCCTTCCAAATGTCACATCTTCAATAATTGTTATCTCAACACTGAGTGTAGCGGGCACGATTATAACTGAATCTTCCCTTAGCTTTTTAGGGTTAGGAATTCAGCCACCTACTGTTTCGTGGGGAATTATGTTAAGTGAAGGAAAAGAATATGTGGCCACTAGCTGGTGGTTAGCAACGTTCCCAGGATTAGCTATTACACTGACTGTGTTAGGCATCATCTTCTTAGGAGAATGGTTGCGTGATTTGCTTGACCCACGTTCACAAGGTACTAATTCGTAAAGAGAGGAGGCTGCTGTATGTCGACTTTGTTAGAAGTGAAAGATTTAAAGACTTATTTTTATACGACGAATGGCATCGTTCCATCTGTTGATGGAGTCTCATTCGCTCTAGAAGCTGGGCAAACGACTGCATTAGTAGGAGAGTCTGGGTGCGGGAAAAGTGTTACCTCTTTTTCAATAATGCAGCTAGTGAGCGCTCCAGGGAAAATCGTTGGTGGAGAAATCCTTTTTAAAGGCAAGGACTTAACCGGTTTAAGTGATCGGGAAATGCGTAAAATTAGAGGCAATGAAATTTCTATGATTTTTCAGGAGCCTCTTACATCTTTAAATCCAATCTTAAAGATTGGCGCTCAATTAGATGAAATTCTACTATTGCATCAAACGATAAGTAAAAAAGAAGCAAAGATAAAAAGCATTGAGATGTTGAAAAAAGTAGGGATTCCACGTGCTGAACAAGTGTATGACATGCATCCCCATGAGTTAAGTGGAGGGATGCGACAACGTGTCATGATTGCTATGGCATTATCGTGTAACCCAAGTTTACTCATTGCGGATGAACCAACTACAGCATTGGACGTTACGATTCAAGCTCAAATTTTGCGGTTAATGAAAAACTTGAAGAACGAAATTGAGACATCCATCTTATTAATTACCCATGACTTAGGGGTTGTTGCGGAACTAGCTGACAAAGTCATTGTGATGTACGCGGGACAGGTTGTTGAAGAGGCGGATGTCATCTCTTTATATGCGGATCCTAAACACCCCTATACAATGGGGTTAATCCAAAGTACACCTAAAATTGACGCAGAAGTAGATACATTAAATTCAATTCAAGGGAATGTTCCGACGCCTAGCAATAAACCGTCTGGTTGTTACTTTCATCCGAGATGTCCGTTCGCAATGGAAAGATGTAAAAGTCAAATGCCCGAGTTGGAAACGAACGAACAGAACGGAAATAAAGTACGATGCTGGCTTCATGCAGAACAGAAGGAAGGGTGAGGAGTAATGGGTAATCTTACATCTGTTCAAACGGAAGAAATTCTTGTCGTAAAGAACTTGAAAAAACACTTTCTTGTAAATCAACAGTTCTTTAAAAAGGAAAAGGAATATTTAAAAGCAGTTGATGGTGTCGATTTGACGGTATACAAAGGAGAAACGCTTGGGATCGTTGGAGAGTCAGGGTGTGGAAAGTCTACATTAGGGAATGTAATCATGGGATTATTGCAGCCAACTGAAGGTGAAATTTACTTTAATGGTGTCGATATATCGAAAATGAAAGAACGGGATTTGAAAAAATATCGCGTAGACTACCAAATGATTTTTCAAGATCCCTTCTCTTCATTAAACCCAAGAATGCGCGTTTTTGACTTAATCGCTGAGCCGTTAATTACACACCGTAAGTTCTCAAAAAAGGAATTAGAAGAGGAAGTTCATCGTTTGATGATAGATGTCGGTCTCGATCCCTCTTATACTCATCGGTACCCACATGAGTTCAGTGGCGGGCAAAGGCAGCGTATAGGGATTGCACGCGCGCTTTCGTTAAAACCGAAGCTTATTATATGTGATGAGCCGGTTTCAGCATTAGACGTATCTATTCAAGCACAAATACTGAATTTGCTCGATGAACTCCAAAAGAAATATGATTTAACGTTCATCTTCATCTCTCATGGTTTGCCGGCTCTTCGTCACATCAGTGATCGGATCGGCGTCATGTATCTAGGGAACTTAGTCGAACTAGCAACGAAAGATGCACTTTTTAAAAAGCCAATGCATCCGTATACAAATGGATTACTAGCATCACTACCAATTTCTGACCCGCGATTGCGAAGAGCAGAAAAAGATGAGGTGCTGTTGGAAGGGGATATGCCAAGCCCTGTACATCCCCCTAGTGGTTGTAAATTCCACACTCGTTGTCCATTTGCACAAGAAACATGTAAATTGGTCGTCCCCGAATTTGAAGAGAAAGAAGAAGGACACTATGTTGCGTGCCATTTTCCGTTACATCAGGAATGAAATCCGTTTTGTTGCGCTTGGATGAAGTTGATAAATTGGGTCACTGTTAAAAGTTCCATATTCGATTTCCGATAGATGAGCCATGTTTTACGGTTTAAAGGCTTCCCTTTATCATTGATAAGATCATGTGTGTAAAATGGATCTTTGTCCGTCAAACATGATTTTGGAATAATTGAGTAGCCTAGGTTTTTGTTAACCATTTCTTTACACGTCTCGACTTTATCGAGTTCCATTCGTACTAATGGAGGGGCTGAAAAACGGTCTTGCCACCAATTTTCAATCATTTGCGCGAGAGGATTCGTTGCTTTTTCTCCAGGCCCCTTCTTTTTATTAGGCTGATAGGAAATAAGCGGGAGGAAAGGGATTTCCTCTAGAATGATTGGGGTTTTAGAGATGATGGTCAATGGATCTTCGGCTAGCAGAATTTTTTCGTCGAACCAATTGTAATTGCCAGTGATTATACCAATTTGAATTTCATTTTTGTTTAGCAACTGAATAATTTCTGAACTCCATCCTGTCGTTACATTCACCTGGATGGAGTGATAATTGTCTACAAATTGCTTAATGAGAGTGGGTAACTTATATAAGGCAAAGTTACTTGAGACGCCAATCCGAATTGTACCGGTAGCGTCTTTTTTTAATGTCTTTAAGTTTTCTTCTAATTTGTTTAAATCCAGAAGCATTTTTTTACAAAAGTCTACTAAATACTCACCTTCTGGAGTGAAAAATAACTTATTCCCTTCTCTTGTGTATAGTCTAATTTGATATTCCTCTTCTAACTTTTGAAGACGATACGTTATAGCCGGTTGAGAGGTAAATAACTTTTCAGCGGCTTTCGTAAGGTTTTTTTCTTCGTAAACTGAAATAAGCATTAAGCAATCTTGCTTTTGCATAAGACTCCTCCTTTGTGTAGCTTTACGTTGAGAATTCGTTCTTTTATAAATCATCTATTCTCGTAGATTGGTGATTAGTGGGATGTGTTAGTTGCATATCTTGTTCAGTATAAAAAGTAGGAACGACGAAATTAAAGGAATGTCCTAATTATACTGTAATTTGTCGGTCAAACTATGTCAAAGAATGCTTGTAAGAGATCATTAATTTGACGAATCATAGAAAATCTGGCGCTACTGAAGTCGTAGGAAAAGTCTTGTAAATAAACAACTAACCTACGTTTGTTTTAGCTTCGAATAACTCAAAAGTGATATACTACCATAAAATAAGGAGGGGTTATTGTGAAGAACGCACTTAGGAATGAGCGGGACGGATCTGCAGTCATTGTTGGCGCTTCACTTTCAGGTCTTATGACGGGTATTGCACTTGCACAAGAAGGTATACATATAACGATTATAGACAAGGTAGGGGAGATTCGGCATGGGGGATCAGGACTACGCGTGAACGGCGAGACCTTTGGTGAATCAAAGACTGAAAGGTTGCTTAAACAACTCGTTTCACGTGGGAAGAGCTCTGTACAGCTTTGGTCTACGATTGAGTCCCGTTTACGTACTCAAGCTAAAAAAGAATCCCGAATTAACTTGCTCTATGATACGCGTGTATCATCGGTAGGACAAGATGAAGACACTGCTTGGGCAGTGACAGAATCGGGAGAGGAGATTTGCGGTGACCTATTAATAGGCGCGGATGGGCACAATAGCCGCGTGCGAAAGCATGTGGCTCCTCAAAAGTCGAATGCTGTATACGCGGGTTATATGGGCTGGATTGCTTCCATGAGTTAGGATGACTTGCCTGACAACCTTCGTATTCATCATTACGATGAGGGGCCAGCTGTCGAGATGTTTGATCATGTCGATGGCTTTAAATTCGGTTCGATTATTGAAAGAGAAGAGGGCTCTGAAGTCGAGAGCAGAAGAATTGGCTGTACATGGTATGACAATAAACGAAGTGAGTTGCTGCGTCATCGGGGTTGTGTAGAGGGGATGGTTGTCCGTCATTCATTGAATGGGCAGGATATACCAAAATCTACATTAGCGGAGCTGGCGCATCAGGCTTCCGATTGGCCAGAGCCATGGCGTTCTACAGCCCTTCATGCCATTGAAACACGCACACTCATGGGCATTCCCATCAAAGAATATGTCCCGGATAATTTGGTGAGGGGACGCATTGCACTCGTCGGTGATGCAGCACATGTACCAGCACCCATTACAGCTAGTGGGTTCAATGAATTGCTCCAAGATGCGGTAACTTTAGGAAGATGTGTCTCAAAAGGCATACAAGGACAATTGGCAATCCAAGCTTTAGCAAAATATGAATCTCTCCGTTTGAACATCGTCCGTCAAATGGTCCAATCCGGACAATTTTATAGCCAGTCGTTTGGTCGTCCGTAAAGAAGACTAGAAATAGCAATTAAACCTACATATGTGATAGTTCTGCATGCAGCGGAAGGTGAAGTTTTGGAAGTAACAGGCAAAACCTTGAAAGTATTAAGAAATTTACATGAAAAAAGAGTGAAAGAAGGTTGTTAGCTTCTTAGCACTCTTTTCGTTTATTAAGCAAATGAAATGCTAGACGTTTTGAAATTGATTGGATTTTTACGTCTCAATCTAGCTCTTTATCCAACAAAGGCACGATTAAGCTACGTACTTCATCAGTCGATTTAGTGTTCATCAACTCATTCCGTAATTCGCCCGCACCTCTAAATCCACGGATATAAATTTTGAAGAAACGGAGAAGCGGTTTGAACGAACGAGGTTCAGCTTCTGTTGAATACTGATCGTGCAAATCTAATTGCAAAAGCAATAAATTCAAATACTCTTTCACACTATGTTCTTTAGGTTCCTTTTCGAAGGCAAATGGATTTGTAAATACACCGCGACCAATCATGACGCCATCTACGCCATATTGTTCCACTAATTTCATACCTGTTGCACGATCAGGAATATCGCCATTTATCGTTAACAACGTGTTTGGCGCAATCTCATCCCGTAATTTTTTGATTTCAGGAATCAGTTCCCAATGTGCATCGACTTTACTCATTTCTTTTTTAGTGCGGAGGTGAATGGAAAGGTTCGCAATATCTTGCTTCAACACATGTCCTAACCATTCGCGCCATTCATCGACTTCAACATAGCCTAAACGTGTTTTTACACTAACTGGCAATCCGCCTGCTTTCGCTGCTTGGATAAGCTCTGCAGCCACATCGGGTCTTCTAATCAACCCTGATCCTTTTCCTTTGGCAGCGACATTTGGTACAGGGCATCCCATGTTCAAGTCGATTCCGCGAAAACCAAGTTTCTTCATATCGATGCTCATTTGTTTAAAATACTCCGGTTTATCGCCCCAAATATGTGCCACAATCGGTTGCTCGTCTTCCGTAAACGTCAATCGTCCACGCACACTATCTCTACCATTTGGGTGACAATAGCTTTCCGTATTTGTAAACTCCGTAAAAAATACATCAGGTCGCCCTGCTTCTGCAATGACATGACGGAATACAACATCTGTAACATCTTCCATTGGTGCTAATATAAAAAACGGCTTCGGTAAATCGAGCCAGAAATTATCTTCATTACTCATTTCATATCCTCCTGATGCAATCAATAAAACCAACTTTATTCATTGCGAATTCCTAATCCATTTTAGAGTTTATCATTTTTTGTAAAGGATGCACAGAGACAACTAAATCATTCCCATGAACTTTAACCTTGTTAGTAACAGAAAAACTGCAGAATTATGTAAACATCTACAAAATCTCTGTTCGTTATCAAGTTAAAACGCTGATTTCACATAAAACCGGTTCAAAAACTTCTCAAACGGGGCAAACATCACTCAAACGCCGCATAAACTTCACAAACGGGGCAAACTTCTCAAACGGGGCAAACATCACTCAAACGCCGCATAAACTTCTCAAACGCGGCAAACATCACTCAAATGCCGCATAAACTCCTAAAACGCAGCAAACATTTCTCAAACACCGCATAAACTTCTTAAACGCGGCAAACATCACTCAAACGCCGCATAAACTTCTCAAACGCGGCAAACATCACTCAAACGCCGCATAAACTCCTAAAACGCGGCAAACATCTCTTAAACACCGCATACTCCTACAAAACAATCCACTCATCAAACAACCCCGTTAGCATGTCAAACCAATTAGGCGCGACGTGAGACATTTAGATACAAGCCATTTCTCGCGTTCGAAAATCTAGAAGTCGCTTAGGTTTTGTGTAAAAGCTCTTATTTTCTACAATTGTTCCAATATGCCAATGAAAAACTTCATATTTCCATAGACTCCAACAAACCCTTCACAAACCGAATGAAAACGGAATTTGGCAAGTAGCTTTCATGCTAATACAATGATTATTGCTGTCAACAGGGCATAAGGTCGTCATTCATCCTTACCTTCGCAGCACAAAACTATTTATGTAATTAATTCCATTTTATAGTTCTTTATATACCTTTTACAAAATAGATAACACGCAACTTTAGTCTTGACAAGGTGAATCGTTGAGGGTTTAATGGAATAGGATTAATGACCTGGATGAATAAGGAGGTATCTACGATGTACGAGTATACCGTGAAACGAATTGCTTTAGTTCATGGTCGTGAGGGGATGTCCTTAGTTGAAGACTATGAGCAACACATTGCCGCGTATGCAAAACAAGGATGGCGGTTTGTACAACTTGTCGTTTTTTCTGAATTGGCACCTAACGAACGTCGCATCGATCTCCTATTTGAAAGGAAAATAGAATAGGAAAGGAGTGACTCTCATGAATACAGTTGCATTGCGTTTGTTGAAAATTGTTACGCTATTGCTTGCCGGCCTTTTCGGTTTCTTTGTATTTGCTGGGAATTTGTTGGACTATAACTCAAACTATCAATTCGTTCAACATGTATTATCGATGGACACTACGTTTGAAGGAAATTCATTAATGTGGAGAGCAATTGAAAGCTCTACAGCACACACAATTGCTTATTGGGCATTAATTATTGCAGAAGGAACGTTTAGTTTCTTAGCATTCATCGGTGTGTACAAAATGTTGAAGAATTTACGTGGGACAGGACGCCAATTTAACAAAGCGAAGTCATTTGGTTTTTATGCATTCATTTTAGGATTCGCGATTTGGTTCTTTGGTTTTATTGTCATCGGTAGCGAATGGTTTGCAATGTGGCAGTCGCAAATTTGGAACGGAAAAGAAACAGCGATGGATATTACATCTGTTTGGATCGGTTTCGCAATTTTATTAGCATTAAAAGATGAAGATTTAGAGGCCTAATATTTTTATTTATTTTTATATTCCTTAAACGAAGCTTTACAAGAGATCAATTCTTGTAAAGTTTTTTTATTGGAAGTCACTACTTTGTTAATAGCTATACACTGCATGAATTTGACTACGCATAATACTTGTTCTTTTTCCATATAACAGTAGAAACAATTAGCTAAAGGATGGTTCATTGGCACATATGTGGATTGTGGGATTCACTACAACATTCATTGGACTTGTAATTGGCGGTGGTTTGGCGGCAATTGTTAACCAAACTACAAGAAGTATCGCGACAATCTTTGCACTTTGTGCGGGCCTTTTACTCGGATTGCTTAGTTTAGAAATTGCACCTGAGGCAATCCATTTAGGGGGATGGCTGGTGTTTGGCGTAGGTTTTTTCGGAGGGGTTCTACTTTTTGTGATAACTCATAAGTGGTTGCATCGCTATCCGATTATTCGCAAAGATGCTCAGAAGACACAATGGATTCGCTCGGGCATTTTGTTGGCGGTTATCATTTTACTGCATAATTTGCCAATGGGCGTTGTTTTAGGAGCGAGTCATCATACAACGCTCAATCTCTCTTTATTACAAGCGCTTGCACTTCATACGATTCCTGAAGGGATGATTCTATTTACGCCACTACTCCTTGCTCGCGTTCGTGTAACGGTAATATTTCTATTGGCAATTATTGTGTCCATTCCTGTTGGCATAGGTGCATATATTGGCAATGAAATGGGGCAACAATTTGACATGCTATTGGGTCTGCTCATTAGTGTAACGGTAGGTACAATCTACATGATTACAATAAAAGAAATTCTGCCTGAAGCCGTAAAGCGATCTTCCAATCTCTCTAGTTTGTTCATAGTTTGTATTGGTTTCGGTGTGATGTGGGTGTACATGTTTATTGTTTGAAATAAATGACGACGACGAGAATCAAAGAAGTATGGGAATAAGTATGAATAGCAGTGTGGTCTTACCGGGTAAGTCTGTCGCATATAAATAGCTTAAAAACTGAGGAGTAAATAGATGATTGAATTTTTTACAGCGCGCAGTCCAATAGAACAAGCAGTGCTTGCAACGCTTTTCACTTGGGGGATGACAGCTGTCGGCGCATCCTTCGTATTCACAACGAAAAAAGTGAACCAGAAATTCATGGATGGTATGTTAGGATTTGCGGGCGGTGTCATGGTAGCAGCTAGCTTTTGGTCGCTGCTTGCACCAGCAATTGCCATGGCTGAAAACGGTCCTTATCCATCTTGGTTTCCAGCTGCTGTTGGCTTTTTAGCAGGTGGGCTCTTTTTGTGGATTGCAGATAAAATCATTCCACATTTACATCCCGGCATGTCGCTGAAGCATGCGGAAGGATTCCGACCAACAAGGAAAAGAAGGAGTACGCTGCTTGTCCTGGCAATAACATTACATAATATTCCCGAAGGTCTTGCAATTGGCGTGGCGTTTGGCGCAGTGGCTGCTGGCTTACCATCAGCAACAATAGCGTCTGCTGTCGCGCTTGCAATAGGCATCGGTTTACAAAACCTACCTGAAGGAACAGCTGTTTCCTTGCCCCTTCGCAGAGAAGGGTTATCCCGCAGAAAAAGCTTTTTCTATGGGCAATTCTCAGGTATGGTAGAACCTATTTCAGCAATAATCGGGGTACTTGCAGTCGTAGCATTACAACCCATTCTTCCTTTCGCGCTCAGTTTCGCTGCAGGCGCGATGCTGTTTGTCGTAGTGGAAGAAGTCATTCCAGGTTCACAAGAAAACGGCAATACCGATCTAGCGACGATGTGTTACTTAATCGGCTTCACAGTTATGATGATACTGGACGTCGCTTTTGGATGAATGCCCCGAATCATTCGTGTAGAAAGGACTCACACCCTCATCGCAAGCAACCCATTAGTTTGTCAAAACCATTTAGCGCGATTTTGATTAACACCCATCTTGAATCCTACCGCGCACTCACCAACACGGCAAAACTCGCTAGAACGCCGCATAATCTTGATGAACGCGGCATACCCTCTCAGAACGCCGCAAACTTCTCTCAAACTCAGCAAACTCTCTCAGAACGCCGCATACTTCTCTCAAACTCAGCAAACTCTCTCAGAACGCCGCAAACTTCTCTCAAACACGGCAAACTCTCTCGTAACGCCGCAAAACTCGCTCAAACACGGCATATCCCTCTATTAAAATCCAAAATGCTTCCTCAATAAATAAGCGACCCATTTACAATGTGGATGTAATTGGATATTCTCGAGTAAACCTTTAACAAGCGGGCGGCTTAGCGTCGGCTCTAGTAATTCCTGCTTCAGTAATTCCAACGAATCTTTCTCAATAGACGCATCAATGTCATGCAAGGTCCGTTCGATAACGTCAAGTAACTGATCTACTGACACTTCTTTGCAAATGCCGTGCTGAAACTGCTGAACAAGCTCATTTGTTATGAATGGAGTAATGATATGTTTAGCGAGTATCTCCGTCTTTTCCACGAGTGATCGAGCGAGTACGTCTACATCTAATGGCGTGTTATAGAAAATGAACAACTCCGAATACATTTTCATAAAACCTTTAATGCTGTATACAAGATCGTGTTTCGTGCGATCAACAGCATCGCCAAATAATCGTTCCACCATCAATAATATTGTCTGTTCCATCATTTGATCGTATGACCGCATCTTTAACATGAAGTCTTCGTTAAACGATTGCATTTGTTCTTTAATTAATATCTTAGCAAAGTCCGAATGTCTCTCAAACGAATCAAAAACAAAATAATAGAATTTATAAAGAAGCTCATCGTCATCTTTTATTGTGTTGACCAAGTAGTCAATGTTTGACGTGAATTGCGTAGTGAAATGATCGATTAATGCTAAAATCAATTCATCTTTGGATTTGAAAGCTAAGTAGAATGCACCTTTCGATATTCCGCAGCGATCAGTAATTTGTTGTACAGAAGTTGCTTCAAAACCTTGTTCTGCAAAGAGTTCCAAAGCGTTTTCCATAATTAGTTGTTTCTTTGTCATGTGCATATTATCACTCCTCGTTTGTTGACAAGTGACCGAGTAGTCATTAGTATAAATAAATGAGTTCTCAAAGTCAATGTAGGGGAAGGTGTCATTGTGAAAGGCTTGGTCAATTTTGTATTGAAAAATAAACTAGCAGTATGGCTACTAACAATTATTATAGTTGTAACAGGTATTTATTCAGGGACACGGATGAAAACAGAAACGTTGCCTGATATTTCAATTCCATTTTTAATGGTTATGGACGTCTATCCAGGAGCAACTCCTGAACAAGTCATGAAAGATGTTTCCGTTCCGTTAGAAAAAGCGATTGAAAACCTTGAAGATGTTAAAGGAGTTTATTCCAACTCGTATTCTAACATGTCCAGTATTCAAGTGGAATATGAATACGGAATAGATATGGATGAAGCGAAGCGTGCTTTAGCATCCGCTTTAGATGCGGCAACTTTACCGGAAGGTGCAGAGGCGCCGACAATAACAGCGATTAGTATGAACATGATGCCAGTCGTTGCGTTAAGTATAAGCAGTGAAACAGAAGACATTGTTGAGTTAACATCTACTGTAGAAGATATACTCCTTCCAAAAATCGAGAAGATCGAAGGTGTTGCTTCAGCTACGATTACAGGGCAGCATATAGAAGAAGTAGAGTTAACATACAACGCTGAGAAAATGGCTGAACTGGGCATTACGCCTGAAGACGTGAAACAGATGATTCAAGCTAGTGATCTAGCTGTCTCATTGGGCCTTTATGAGTTTGAAGAAGGGGAACAAGCAGTTTCAGTAGATGGGAAATTCATGACGGTGGATGAACTGAAAGGAATGCTGATTCCTGTCACACCATCTGAAGCGAACCCATCACCATTTGTAAAGCTTGGTGATATCGCGACAATTGAAGTAGTCGGGAAAGTACAATCGGTATCCCGCACAAATGGTGAAGATGCCATTGCCATTCAAGTTGTTAAAGGGCAACAAGCAAATACCGTTGAAGTAGTAAATGCGGTGAAGAAGCTCGTTAAGGAAGAAGAAAAAGCTGTAGAAGGTCTTGTAGTCGATATTTCACTTGACCAAGGCGCACCAATTGAAGAATCTGTTGCCACAATGATTGAAAAAGCATTGTTTGGTGGATTAATCGCTGTGCTCATCATTTTGTTGTTCCTTCGCGATGTAAAATCAACGATTATTTCCATCGTTTCCATTCCAGTATCGATCTTCATGGCTTTGTTGCTACTGAACTGGATGGATATCACGTTAAACATTATGACGCTTGGAGCAATTACCGTTGCCATCGGTCGTGTCATCGATGACTCTATTGTCGTTGTAGAGAACATCTATCGACGCTTGCATTTAAAAACAGAGAAATTGTCCGGTAGAGCACTTGTACGGGAAGCGACAATTGAAATGTTTAAGCCGATTATGTCTTCAACATTAGTAACCGTTGCAGTCTTCGCACCACTCATCTTCGTAGGTGGTATGGTCGGCGAATTGTTCATGCCGTTCGCATTGACGATGACTTTTGCACTCGGAGCTTCCTTACTTGTTGCAATAACAATCGTTCCTGCTCTATCACACTTCTTATTTAAGAAAAAGTTATATAGTGAGAAAACTGATAGCCGTCACAAAGAGATTGGTAAGATGGCGACAAGCTACAAAGGGATTCTTCGTTGGACGTTGAATCACAAGTGGATTACCTCTATTGTTTCAATTGTTTTATTAGCAGGAAGTATCGCACTCACGCCACTGATTGGTTTTAGTTTCTTAGGTAGTGAAGAAGAAAAAGTCATGTATTTAACATACACGCCAGAAACGGGCGAGTTAATGGAAGATACGTTAGCGAATATTGAAGTTGTGGAACAAGAACTAATGAAACGTGATGATATTGATATTGTCCAGTTGTCTGTTACGGACGCGGGGGATCCGATGTCTGCGATGATGGGTGGCGGGTCAAATGGTGCGTTAATGTATCTCATTTTCGATCCAGATATGAAGGACTTCCCTGCGGCTCGTACGGAAGTTGAAGAGTATGTATTCAATATTAGTCAGTCCGGTGAATGGAAGAGCCAAAACTTCGGAATGGCTATGCCAACAAATGAGATTAGCTACACATTCTATAGTGAAAATCTTGATCGATTAAATGAAGCTGTAAAAATGGTCGAAGGTATTATGAATGAGAACGACCGACTGGAGGACGTCTCTTCAAGTGCGAAGGATGCATACATCGAGTACAAATTCAAAGTCGAACAAGATGAATTGCTTCAGTACGGTCTAACGACAGGTCAAATCGTTATGATGCTGAACCCTTCGCGGACACATGATGTGCTAACGACGATTGAAAAAGACAGCAATACGTTAGAAGTAGTTGTTCAGCAAGAAGAGGCAAAACAGCCAAAGTCGATTGATGAATTGCTAGCGACTGAGGTACAAACAGCACTTGGCACGACGATGAAATTGTCAGATCTAGTAACGCTTGAAAAAGGAACGACGCTAAATGAGCTTTCAAGAAGTAAGGGCGAATACTATGCAACCGTTTCAGGAACGATTAAAGATGAAGATATTTCAAAAGCGACAACAGAAGTTGATGAAGCTATCGATAAGTTAGAGTTACCTAAAGGCGTAACCATTGATGTGGCTGGGGTTGCTGCAGATATGACAGAAACATTTACTCAACTAATTGTTGCCATGTTAGCGGCAATCGCGATTGTCTACTTCATTCTAGTTGTTACATTCCGTGAAGGTGTCGCACCTTTTGCGATTTTGTTCTCGTTACCATTTACTGTTATTGGTTCATTTGTCGGTCTGTTGATTGCAGGTGAAACGATTTCTGTTTCGGTCATGATGGGATTGTTGATGTTAATTGGGATTGTCGTCACAAATGCCATTGTATTAGTGGATCGAATCGTTCGTATGGAACGTAGCGGGTTAAAAATGCGAGAAGCGGTACTTGAAGCTGGAGTCACTCGTTTGCGCCCGATCTTAATGACCGCAATTGCAACAATCGGTGCACTTGTTCCGTTAGCGCTCGGCACGGGCGGCGGTGGCGGATTAATTTCCAAAGGCCTTGCCATCACAGTTATTGGTGGGTTGATCAGTTCAACAGCATTGACATTGATTGTGGTACCGATTGTGTACGAGATTTTATCCAAGATGTTTAAGAAAAATCGTGTAGATTTAGAGGAAGAATAACATTCAATCTTCACAGCTACCTTATAAATGCATGGAGACTCATTCGTCTTCATGCGTTTTTGAATAAATAGTATTTAATAAATCCTAGAAAAATTTATAGTAGGTTCAGTAGGTGAAGCAATCGCCAAACTCCGCATAATCCTCTCGAACAACGGCAAACTCCCGCCAATCGCCGCATAATCCTCTCAAACGCGGCAAACTCCCTTCAATCACCGAATAATCTTTCGAACGGCGCAAACTGCCACCTAAACGCCGCATTTTCCAATGTACAACCCCTCTAGTTTGTCAAAACCCAATTGGCGCGAATAATAAAAACTGCAACTCAATAGTAATCCGCGAATCCAACATTCACCAAACGACAGATCAGAGAAAAATAAACTCCTAAAAAAGCACGATAACATCTCGACACGGCTTACTCTCTCCCAACAACTCAAATTATCCTAAAACGGCGCATAAAACGCCGAAACACGGCAAACTCTCGCCAAACTCCGCATAATCCTCTCAAACGCGGCAAACTCTCGCCAAACTCCGCATAATCCTCTCAAACGCGGCAAACTCTCGCCAAACTCCGCATAATCCTCTCGAACGCGGCAAACTCCCGCCAATCACAGCATAATCCTCTCAAACACAGCAAACTCTCTCCAATCGCCGCATAATCCACTCAAACACCGCATAACTAGACCCAAATCACCGCATAACCAACTAAAAAAAGGAATCCTATCATCTAGGATTCCCTCCCAACTCAATAGCACGTAAACTGATCGATTCGGTCTAAATCCATCCCGAAGTATTCCCAACGACGACGATTCGGTCTCCAGCGATAGCCCGCAATCGACGTGCGCCCGACAAAAGTTGGATAGAACCAGAAACCTCTATTTCGAGACGTCCAAATGTACGTATAGCGGTACAAGCAACCTCTTATGCCGCCTGGATCGACGCGGTACAATTGTGCGCTCGGATAACTCGGTGTATAACTCGGTGGCGCAGCAGTAGGCGCTTGTGATCCGCCTTGGCCTGGTCCGCCAGAACCCCCTTGCCCCGGTGATCCTGGAAAACCGCCACCCGGAAATCCTGGGAATCCGCCCCCTGGGAAACCACCTGGTCCGCCTTGCCCTGGTGGAAATCCAGGCATTCCTCCTGGTCCACCTTGCCCTGGTGGAAAACCTGGTGGTCCAAATGGAGGAAACTGTCCGCCAGGCCCCCAATGATTCATCTCATAATTTTGCATGCCCATTCCCGACATCCAATCGTCCATTCCATAATTCGGCATGCCGCTTCCTGGCATCCATCCACCCATTCCGTTATTATTCATTCTCTCTGCCTCCCCAGTATATCCTTCAGGTAATTTCGGGTACCATTGCTCCTGTCCTTGACCTTGATTCGTAGAATTTACGTCATTCATTGGTTCTCTCCTCTCAAGCGCTTCTCTTCATTCTATGTAACAATAAAAGAATTGGGTTGGACTCTTGGGGAAGAAAAAACTTTTTTCGTACATGACAGTCTAATAGATAGAAGGTGCTCACAGGGGGTGGGGAAATTGACAGAAATAGACCTAGCACGGAAAGCGATCCGTGGAGACGACGATGCCTTTTTACAACTGATGTTTATCCATAAAGAGGCTCTTTATCGAACCGCTCTTGCTTATTTGAAAAATGAACAAGACGCACTCGAAGCGTTGCAAGAAGTAACAGTACGTGCCTATGAGAAAATGAAATCATTACGGAATCCTCAATATGTAAAAACTTGGCTAATCCGTATTATGATGAATCATTGTCACGACTTACTGCGGAATCAAAAACGTGTTGTGCTTAATGAAGAACTCATTCTTACAAATAAAGTGAGTGATGATTTTACGTACCTTGAAGTCGAAGAAGCGCTCAGCCATCTTGCTGAAGAAGATCGAGACTTAGTCCACTTGAAATATTTACATGATCTCAAAATTAAGGACATCGCCGCAATGACAGCAACACCAGAAGGAACTGTGAAAACGAGGTTGTATAAAGCGATCAAATCATTACGCACATTTTTTGAAGAGAAAGGAGAAATTCGCCGTGTTTGATGAAGAAAAGGACTTGAAGAAATGGAAAGAGGAAATTGAGAAGAAAGAAGTCCAGGACGTTCAACTAGAAACCGCCATTTTAGAAGGCTTTCGACAGGCAAAAGAGAAAAAAGTGAAGAAACAACGTCGGTTTATGAAAAGAAGCATATGGACGTCAGTCGCTGCTGCCATTTTGCTCCTCACATTCATCACATCAATTCGCGTATCTCCTGCTTTTGCGAATGCCGTAGCTTCCATTCCCGGAATGGCTCGATTTGTCGAAACGATTCAAAGCGACAAAGGACTACAGCTAGCCATTGAAAATGAACACTTTCAACAGATTGGCGTATCAAAAGAAACGGAAAATATGAAAGTGACGCTTGAAGGACTCATTACCGATGAAACAACGATGGTTGCATTTCTTACCATTGATGAGAAGAGGTTTTCTCCTGAATCCCGTCCGGAATTTCGTATACTCAATCTTGAAGGTGACGTAGTCAGTAAATCAAGATCTATCGGAGCGAGTTTCGAATATACAGATACACAAAGAATCGCAACTACTGAAGTCGAGTTTGAATTTGCTGAAACGGTACCGAGCGGTGAATTAGTATTGGAATACGAAGTTCAAGAAGCAGGGGATGGAGAAACGATTGAAATCATTCAAATCCCGTTCGAAAATACTTTGCAACCTATTAAAAAAGAACAATTCATCATCAATGAAACGGCAGTGATTGAAGGACAGAAAATCCATATCCGTTCTGTCACAATCGGTTCATTAAAAACAGCAGTGGAAGTAGAATTTGATGAAGAGAATACAAAGAAGATTTTTGATATTGAAGATTTAGCACTTATCGACGATACCGGTGAAGTCTGGAGCTCCATCAACAACGGCGTTATAGCAAGAGAAACGGATAATCCGAATGTTATGTTTTATTACTTACAAAGTAACTATTTTAAAGAGACTAATCATCTTACATTAACGTTTAGTAAATTGATGGCAATGGATAGAGACGAAGCTTTTGTTGTCATTGACACAGATAAGAAGCGAATTATTCGTCAACCCCCTCTTAACCTGTTCAGCAACTTGACTGTAAACGGCTCGTTTATTGAAATCGAAATGAAGAGTGAAAGAGGCGTTCATCGTGATCCTTTTACAATACTATTGGATGCAGACGGTAATAAAGTGGAAAGTAATTCCCAAGGGTCAATTAACCCTTTCGAAAAAGATATGACAATACATTTCCAAATATCTGGTGAACAGTATAAAAACCCATTAACCTTGCCATTATCGTTTTATCCATCCTACATCAACGGAAACGTCTCCATCACAATCAAATAACAAATGCCCACGTAGCTTCTCAAGCCCGTGGGCATTTTCATCACATCACCATACTAAATCACCATCACATTACCATAGAACAAACTTTCGTAATAATCAACAAATAACGTTCGTTTTCGTGTACGATAAGGAAAAATACCATCTACATATGAACGAAAGGATGAACAATGTGATAAAGCTTTCTGGGGATTCATTAACACTTGATGAGATGGAGCAAATCCTCTATAAAAATGTCCCAATCGCTTTGGACGAAGAAGCCCTACAACGTGTCCGGAAAAGTAGGGAAGCGGTCGAGCGAATTGTGCAACAAGACAAAACGGTTTACGGCATTAATACAGGTTTTGGGAAATTTAGCGATGTAAAGATAGATGAAAGAGACACGAAAGATTTACAGCGGAATCTTATCCGATCGCACGCATGTGGGGTAGGTGAACCGTTTCCTGAAGTGGTTTCAAGAGCAATGGTAGTATTGCGGTTAAACGCACTGTTGAAAGGTTTTTCAGGCATTCGTGCGGAAGTGTTGGAACGATTCGCCTATATGGTTAACAACGGCATCCATCCGGTCATTCCGCAACAAGGTTCGCTAGGCGCATCAGGGGACTTGGCGCCACTGTCCCATTTAGCCCTTGTCCTTTTAGGGGAAGGTTTTGTTTGGCAAAACGGAAAGCATGTCCCTGCGTCCGCGGTTTGGAATGAACTTAAAATAGAGCCGGTTGTTCTTGAAGCAAAAGAAGGGCTAGCGCTCATCAACGGCACACAAGCCATGACGGCTCAAGGGGTCGTCAACTATTTGGAAGCTGAAAAACTTGCATACAGTAGTGAATGGATCGCCGCGATGACAATGGAGGCGCTGCATGGCATTACGGATGCGTTTCATCCAGCGATCCACGAAGCGCGTGGGTACAAGGAGCAAGTCGACGTGGCGGCAAGAATGTTGGACTTGTTGGAAGGAAGCCAACTGACAACCATTCAAGGTGAAAAGCGCGTTCAAGATGCGTATTCCATCCGTTGTATCCCGCAAGTGCACGGTGCAAGTTGGCAAGTGCTCGCTTATGTGAAAGAGAAACTTGAAATTGAAATGAATGCGGCAACTGACAATCCCCTTATTTTTGACGAAGGGGAAACTGTTGTGTCAGGAGGAAATTTCCATGGTCAACCGATCGCATTTGCAATGGATTTTCTTAAAATCGCGGTAGCGGAACTTGCGAACATTTCCGAAAGACGAATTGAACGTCTCGTCAATCCGCAATTGAATGAAGGCTTACCGCCATTTCTTAGTGCGCAACCAGGTCTTCAATCCGGGGCGATGATTTTACAATATTCCGCTGCCAGTCTTGTATCGGAAAATAAAACGCTGGCACATCCTGCATCTGTCGACTCTATCCCGTCTTCAGGGAACCAAGAAGATCATGTTTCGATGGGGACGATTGGTTCAAGACACGCACAACAAATCATCAAAAATTCACGAAATGTCTTGGCAATTGAAGCGCTTTGTGCGATGACAGGTTGTAATGCTCGAGGCATTGAACAGATGGCTCCAAAAACGAAGCAACAGTTAAACGCACTTCTAAAAATCGTTCAACCGATTGACTGTGATCGAATTTTTGCGCCAGACATAGAAGACATCGCGACGTTTTTAGCGATGTAACAATAAACAAAGCATGCATGCCACCGCTGGAACGCAGTGCATGCATGCTTGGTTTTCATTTGACTACATAACTTTCGAATTTTACTAGAAAATTGACGAAGCAGTATGACCCATACCATTTCAACACAGAAAAATACAATCAGTTCATTGCACAACCGTCCGACTATCACATTCCGGGTCAACTGCCCGGTTCAATTGGACAATGTGAGCGGAAGGATGCTCATTCCCAGTCAGCGCATCAGCAAGCATTTTGGCGCCCATCATACTGTAAACCGTCCCGTTGCCGCCGTAGCCAAGCAAGTAATAATGGTTTCGTTTGTGTGGATGCTCGCCGATGAAAGGGAGATTATCAAGAGACTCTCCAAAAGTGGCACAATACGAATAGGCGATTTCAATCGGCAAGTGTGGGAATAGCGCTTTAACCTGCATTTTTAATTGTTCACCACACTCCGTAATCCGTTCATCGGACGTTGGCATTTCAGCAACTTCTTCATCCAAACCGCCGATGACGAGACGCCGTTCCGCAGATGACCGGATGTATAAATAAGGACGTTTTGATTCCCAAATAAGCGCTTCCTCATACCAAGGTGGCATTTGGTCGAGCGGTTCCGTGACGATGACATACGATCGATTAATGTCTGCACCGATTCGTTTGCCAACAGGAACTGTTTCATAACCCGTTGTGAACACAACTTGTTTGGCGTGCAAATCTCCCGCAGACGTTTTAATTCGAAGCCTATCATTTTCCTCTTTCACGTCTTCCACTTCTGTAAATTCAAAAATATGGCCACCATGCTCCTCGAAATCATCGAATAAACAATTGACGAATTTGTAAGGATTCACTTCTGCATCTCCATACGTAACAATGGCACCGGGTTTATCAAACCCCATTTTCGCTTTCAGTGTTTCCTGATCCCAATAATCACACGGGAATCCATGCTTTTTCAATGTTTTATATTCGGTGTAAATCCGTTCTTCATCTGCTTCATCACTCGCGTAATAAATGCTCGGACGGCTATAAAACTCTGGGTTACCCGGTAACTGTTTCGCAACAGTTTGCAAATCTTCCATTGCTTCCAAACATAACCGATAGAATTCCACTGCATTCTTTTCTCCAATCTGTTCAATCAACTCATGAAGCATGATATCATTAGAGTATTGAAGTAAACCGGTGTTTGCAGACGAACTGCCAGCAGCGACTTGTCTTTTATCGAAAACGGCTACAGACAAGCCTTTTCGAATGAAAGTATAGGCACATAACGCACCTGACATCCCGCCACCGACGATAATAACATCATATGTATCTTCTCTTTTCGGTACGCGTCGAGGTGAAACTTGAAGTGTAGTTGGCCAGTAAAGTGAACCACTATGAATTCGCATAAGGCAATCCCCCTTTTTTCTTCAATATACCCGTTTAAGAATAAACAATATCTAACTTGCTGAAAAAAAATTTGGAGGTCTATCCAATGGAATCAAAACCACATCTTTTACTTATAGATGGCATGGCTGTGCTATTCCGCTCATTCTTTGCCACGTCAGCAATGGGCCACTTTTTCCCGAATTCGAATGGCATCCCGACGAATGCCGTCCAAGGATTTGCTCGACACACATTGACGGCTACTTCAAT
The DNA here is from genome assembly GCF_033253735.1 of Sporosarcina saromensis. Taxonomy (NCBI): domain Bacteria; kingdom Bacillati; phylum Bacillota; class Bacilli; order Caryophanales; family Caryophanaceae; genus Sporosarcina; species Sporosarcina saromensis. The sequence continues at coordinate 62,254 of NZ_JAUBDI010000008.1, forward strand.
TTTTAAACCAACCCATATGGCGGTTTGTTGGGACATGGCTGCACACACATTCCGGAACGATTTATTTGATGGCTATAAAGCAAACCGCCCTGAACCGGCACCAGAACTGCTACCGCAATTTGATATGGCGAGAGCACTGTCCGAAGAAATTGGTTGGAAAAACTACGGAATTCCAGGAATGGAAGCTGACGATCTAATCGGCTCACTTGTCTGTGCTTGGGAAGGGAAGGCAGACATTACAATCGTGACGGGTGATAAAGACCTGTTGCAATTACTCCGTCCGGGTGTGTCCATTGCATTTATGAAAAAAGGGTACAATATCTATGATATCTATACAGAAGAACGGTTCGTAGAAGAGTACGACATTCCACCGCATCGTTTTGTAGAAGTCAAAGCATTCACAGGGGATACAAGTGACGGCTATCCAGGTGTAAAAGGGATTGGACCGAAGACCGCGTTGAAATTAGTGAAAGAACATGGAACGGTGGAAGCGGTCATTGAGAAAATTGACCAACTGGCACCTGCCATGAAGAAAAAAATCGAAGCGGATATGGATATGTTGCGCCTCTCTAAAAAGTTAGCGCAAATCCATTGTGAAATTGAATTCAAAGAAACAATTGATGACTTACTGCTTCCTGAATTTTGTTCAGGATTGAGGGACCACTTGCGAGCGAACGAATATTCAATGGTCGTCCGGCAATTGGATTCATTGTTTCCTGCAATCGAAAAAACCACTGTCTGATCGGCTAATCAGCAGTGGTTTTTTCAACTTTAACGAAAGATAGAATGGCACGGTTTTTCTCGTACGGAATCTCACGAATGTGGCTCGCACGATGGCGGCCACCGTTGTCATGAACAAGTAACAACAAACCTGATTGAGTCTCTTTGTACCCGATAACAGGCACCCAATGATAATCAAAGCTATACGTGCCGAACCAGTGAAAAGAGAACCATTTATCGAATTTAGCAGCAACCGCTCGTCCATTGGCAAGTTCGACTTTTACAGCATCAATTGTGCAGGCTTCCACGATCCAACCAGTACCGAGCAACTTCCGCAAATTGCGTATGAATCGCCATTTGAATAAACCGATACGCGTGCCACCCAACTTTCGGTAAAGCTCATTAATGTGGTAGTCTAACGACTGATGGCGTAGCAATAAGAAAGCTGTTACGGGACCGCAAGCAGATTGACGATACCGCTCAGCAATATCATCGTCAAATTGTGATTTTCCTTTGAAGTTTCGAATGTACATCACGTCGAATCCCTCGCTTAATCGGTGCGACTTATAAAAATCTAATTGCTATAGTAGGACTACTTAGAAGCTAATAGTAAAGGCATTGCGTATTATAGCTGAATAACCGATTCATTTTCCTTTACTAGTACCTTTAACGCCATACGGAAGTTAATGTACGATTCAAAGTCCATCTGAACCCCTGCACTTACAATTCTGCGAACAATACTTGGATTAAAGCCAACGGAAATCGGGCGAATATCCATCAGTTTAAGTGTATTGTTAAGCACTTCTAGTTCAAACGCAATGGTATTATAATCATGCTCATCACTTTCATTTAAATCAGAGCCTGTAAAATCAAAGATGGCACAATTGACTGTAGGATTTTCTCCTATGTATTCCAACACCTGATTACGTATCAATTCAAACCGTTCGGCCCCCGTATAGCCGACAATCGGCACGAGAATTGTGTGATCGACAATTGAAGAAATAATTGGGACGGACGTTTTCTTTATCATTTTTTCCAGCAATTCAATTCTTGCTTTCAAACGCTCTATTTCATGAATGGATTCCATTTTTCCACCTCAAATAACTGTTTTCTGTTGCACCCTTCCATTATACGACATACTCTAACAAAAAAACCAAAACTAATTCGGTAAACAAAATAATTCGCTCCAGTTGAGCGTAAAATTGAAGCGTCACACGTACAGAACAATCTACATCCACCTACTAGCCAAAAAAAATAGGCCTTTGCCTTCAAAGTGTTCACTTCGAAGACAAAAGCCTGCACCGTTACATTCAATTTACGAATTTTTTACTTCGACCGATTCCAAGAAATCAATCACTTGATCTGGCGTTTTCGCATTTGCACTGTGTAAATGCGCTTTCTTCTCACCATTTTGGAAAATGAGCAAACTTGGGATGCCCATCACTTCGTATTTCTCTGCAACTTCAGGAAGCACATCGCGATCGACGTCATACCATGTGTACGAATTGTACTCCTCAATGATCGGATCGATGAACATGTCCATACGTGTGCAATCCGGGCACCAGCCTGCTTGGAATTTGATTAATGCTTTCCCGTCACCGTTAATGACTTCGTTAAATTGTTCTACTGTCGTAATTGATTTCATCATACAACACTCCTTTTTCCTTCAGTGTACAATCTTCTACACGATACGGAAACTAAAATGCCCACACAAGCGCTTCCACCCGTCATCCATGAGGGAGAGTATGAATAGAATAATAGAAAAGAAAACGCGTATGTTCCAAAAAGTTTGTGAATTGAACCATATAAATATTGCGAAAACGTGTGGAATGTTCTAAACTACTAAATATAGATACCGTTTCTATTTTTTTTACGCATAAAATGAATGAGCGTTCATTCAAGAAAAGGGAGGCTTCGTAAACGTGGCATATGAAATCAAGAAAGCGGCAGTATTAGGATCAGGCGTGATGGGGTCAGGGATTGCAGCCCATATAGCAAATATCGGGATTCCTGTCCTTTTGCTCGATATTGTCCCAAATAAGCTGACAGAAGAGGAAGAAGCGAAAGGACTGACGTTGGAAGATCGGCGCATTCGTAACAAATTTGCTTCCACTGCTGTAGAAAAACTGGTGAAGCAAAAGCCCGCTCCACTTACGACGAAAAAGAATCTTTCACTCATTGAAGTCGGAAACTTTGAAGATGATTTGGATAAATTAAAAGATGTTGACTGGGTCATCGAAGTAGTTGTGGAAAATTTAGAAATCAAAAAAGCGTTATACGAAAAAATAGATGCGGTACGCAAACCAGGAACAATTATTACATCGAATACTTCAGGGATTAGTATCGAAGCAATGGCTGAAGGACGTACAGAGGATTTCCAAAAGCATTTCCTTGGTACGCATTTCTTTAATCCACCTCGCTATTTGAAATTACTAGAAGTTATTCCGACAGCAAAGACGGCTCCTGAAGTCCTTTCCTTCATGCTCGAATTCGGGGAAGATCGCTTAGGAAAAGGTGTCGTCATCGCAAAAGACACACCGAACTTCATTGCCAATCGAATTGGGACGTATGGATTGCTCGTTACCCTTCGTGAAATGGAAAAACGCAATTATTCCATTGGAGAAGTGGATTCGGTGACAGGAACGCTTATCGGACGACCAAAATCGGCGACATTCCGGACATTGGATGTCGTTGGACTCGATACGTTCATGCACGTCGCGAAAAACGCATATGACAAAACGGAAGGCGAAGAACAGCAAGTTTTCGAACTCCCAGCTTTCATGCAAAAGATGATCGACAACGGCTGGCTCGGCGCAAAAGCGAAGCAAGGCTTCTACTTGAAGAAAGATAGAGAGATTTTGGAGCTCGACATTGAGACGTTTGAATATGTCCCGACGAAGAAATTGAAAACGCCTTCAATTGAGATGGCGAAGCAACAAAAAGGTTTGGCGAACAAAGTGAAATCCCTCGTCTACGCAAATGACCGAACAGGGGAAATCCTTTGGAGTATCCTTTCTCCAACGTTGACGTACTCTGCGCAACTAACTGGTGAAATCGCGGATGACATCGTCGCCATCGACAATGCCATGAAGTGGGGCTTCGGTTGGCAACAAGGACCGTTTGAAATTTGGGATGCAATCGGTGTCGCGAAGTCAGTTGAGCGGATGAAAGCAGATGGACTGACGATTCCTTCATTTGTAGAAGAAATGCTTGCGAAAGGATTCGACACATTCTATAAGGAAGAAGAGGGAGACTTGTTCTTCTATAACGGAGATCGCTATCAGCCTGTTCCAGTAAATGAAAAGGCGATTGACTTAAAGCGCTATAAGAAAAAGAATGGCGTCATCAAGAAGAATTCAGGTGCAAGTTTAGTAGACTTAGGGGATGGCATTGCGTTACTAGAGTTCCACTCTCAGTCGAATGCAATTGGGTTAGACATCATTCAGATGATTAACTTTGCTGTCGATGAAGTTGAAAAGAATTACAAAGGGCTCGTCATTGGCAATCAAGGCAAAAACTTCTGCGTCGGCGCGAACTTAGGCATGATCTTAATGGAAGCGCAAGACGATAATATTTTTGAACTGGATTATACAATCCGTTCCTTCCAAAACGCGATGATGAGACTGAAATATAGCCGGAAACCGGTCGTCGCTGCACCGTTCCAAATGGCGCTCGGTGGTGGGGCAGAAGTGTGCTTGCCAGCAGCACATATCCAAGCATCAATGGAAACGTATATCGGACTTGTTGAAGTAGGTGTCGGGTTAATTCCTGGAGGTGGCGGAAACGTCAACTTGTACACAAAACACTTAAAAGGATTGCCGAACGGCGTCCAAGTGGATATTCAATACGTCGCAAACAAAGTGTTTGAAACGATTGCGATGGCGAAAGTATCGACGTCTGCTGAAGAAGCGAAAGAGAATAACTTCTTGAACTTTGCAGATGGCATAAGCGTCAATCCGGATCACTTGCTCTATGACGCAAAACAAGCGGCGTTGGCCCTTTATGAAGGCGGCTATTTACCACCTAAGAAAGAAAAAGTTCCTGTAACGGGGGATTCAGGGTACGCAACAATGCTACTTGGTGCAGAAGGGATGTATTTATCGGGCTTCATTAGCGAGCATGATTTGAAAATCGCAAAGAAATTGGCATTCGTACTGTCCGGTGGCAAAGTGCCGTTCGGGACACTCGTCGATGAACAATATTTGTTGGACCTTGAACGGGAAGCGTTCCTCAGTCTTGTGGCGGAACCAAAGTCACAGCAACGTATGCAACATATGCTCCTGAAAGGGAAGCCATTACGCAACTGACGGAACAATTAGCAAAGGAGGAAAAGGGATGCGTGAAGCAGTAATTGTAGCCGGTGCACGGACACCGGTCGGAAAAGCAGGCAAAGGCTCGCTTGCAACTGTCCGTCCGGATGACTTAGGTGCATTGGCAATTAAAGAAACATTGAAACGAGCTAATGGATACGATGGACCAATTGATGATTTGATCATAGGATGCGCGATGCCGGAAGCGGAACAAGGCATGAACGTCGCGCGTAATATCGGCGCATTGGCAGGACTGCCCGATACGACACCTGCCATAACCGTCAATCGTTTCTGTTCTTCTGGCCTTCAATCGATCGCCTACGGAGCGGAGCGGATCATGCTTGGGCATGCAGAAGCAATCATAGCTGGTGGCGTCGAATCGATGAGTATGGTGCCGATGATGGGGAATACGATCCGACCGAATATTACGCTTGCGGAAACAGCGCCTCAATACTATATGGGGATGGGGCACACAGCTGAGCAGGTCGCAATGAAATATGGAGTCAGCCGGGAAGACCAAGATGCCTTCTCGGTACGTTCCCATGAAAAAGCGGCTGCAGCAATTAAAGCAGGGAAATTTGTAGATGAAATCGTTCCTGTTGAAGTTGTAAAACGGTTTGTTAATGAAACAGGAAAATACGAAGAAAAAACCGTCCTGTTTGACATGGATGAAGGCGTCCGTACAGGTACGACAATGGAAGTTCTGGCGAAACTGCGTCCGGCGTTCTCAGTGAAAGGAACTGTCACAGCTGGAAACGCTTCGCAAACTTCAGACGGTGCGGCATCCGTCCTCGTCATGGACCGCGAAGTCGCAGAAGGAAATGGGTTGCGTCCAATTGCAAAATTCCGTTCCTTTGCAGTAGGCGGAGTGCCTCCTGAAGTGATGGGGATTGGGCCGATTGAAGCGGTACCTAAAGCGTTGAAACTTGCGGGTTTATCAATCCAGGACATCGATTTGTGGGAGTTGAACGAAGCGTTTGCTTCCCAATCGTTACAAGTCATCCGTCATTTAGGATTGGATATGGACAAAGTGAACGTTAATGGTGGAGCAATCGCACTTGGCCATCCACTCGGTGCGACTGGTTCCGTCTTAACAGTAAGATTGTTGAACGAATTGAAACGCCAAGGAAAGCAGTTTGGTGTTGTCACGATGTGTATCGGTGGCGGAATGGGTGCTGCAGGCGTATTTGAAATGCTGTAAACCTGCGTGCAGACGATTTCAAGATTACAAACGAAAAACAAAGTGAAGCCGTGCATTCAAGTTTAATAAGCAACTATTGTTCAACAACGCATGGCTTCCTTCCGAGATAAGGCGGTCCATAAAAGACTTCCATAATAAGTTAGGTAAATAAAGGAGGAACAAACAATGGCTGAAACAAAAACAAATGAATTCGTTCGTGGTGGGGCTTTTCTCGTTGAGGATCTGGATGCTTCACGCGTATTTACGCCAGAAGATTTTTCTGACGAACAGAAAATGATTGCGAAAACGACAGAGGACTATGTGAAAAATGAAGTGTTGCCAGTAGTAGAAAACTTGGAGAACCACGAGTTTGAGCATTCGGTCCGGTTATTGAAATCTGCTGGGGATCTTGGTCTATTAGGGGCGGACGTTCCTGAAGAATACGATGGCCTCGGTCTCGATAAAATCTCGTCTGCGTTAATTGCAGAAAAGATGTCCGTCGCAGGTGGCTTTTCGATTACACATGGTGCACACGTCGGGATTGGTACATTGCCGATTGTCCTTTTTGGGAATGAAGACCAGAAGAAGAAGTATTTGCCGAACTCCGTATCAGGGGACAAAATTTCTGCGTATGCGTTAACGGAACCGGGCTCAGGATCTGATGCATTAGGCGCAAAAACGACAGCGAAATTGAATGAAGCAGGAACGCACTATATTTTAAATGGTGAAAAGCAATGGATTACGAATGCTGGTTTTGCGGACGTATTCGTTGTTTATGCGAAAGTGGATGGCGACAAATTTACGGCTTTCATCGTGGAAAGGGACTTCCCAGGCGTATCGGTCGGTGCAGAAGAGAAGAAGATGGGCATCAAGTCTTCATCCACACGGACGCTCATCCTTGAAGATGCAGAAGTACCAGTTGAAAATCTCTTAGGTGAAATCGGCAGAGGGCATATTATCGCCTTCAATATTTTGAATATCGGTCGTTACAAACTTGGTGTGGGAACAGTTGGAGGTTCAAAGCGCGCACTTGAATTAGCAATCACGTATGCGAATCAACGTCAACAGTTCAAGACGCCGATCTCATCCTTCAATTTGACGAAAGAGAAACTGGCGACGATGGCATCGAAGTTGTACGCGACTGAAAGCTTGATTTACCGTACAGTCGGGTATTTTGAAGAGCGTAATAGTGAGATGACGCCTGAGCAACAAAAGGATGGAAAAGCAGTTGCGGCATCCATCGCGGAATATGCAATCGAATGCTCCATCAACAAAGTTGTCGGTTCCGAAGTACTCGATTATATCGCGGATGAGGCGGTTCAACTTCACGGCGGATACGGCTTCATGCAAGAGTATGAAGTGGAGCGCATTTACCGTGACTCCCGTATTAACCGGATTTTTGAAGGAACAAATGAAATTAACCGGATGATCGTGCCAGGCACGTTCTTGAAAAAAGCGATGAAAGGCGAGTTGCCTTTACTCGAAAAAGCACAAGGCCTGCAAGAAGAGTTGTTAATGATGATGCCGGAAGAAATCGGCGACGAAGCATTGGCACAAGAAAAAGTACTTGTGAAGAACGCGAAGAAGATCGGTTTGTTGACTGCGGGTATGGCTGCACAACGTTTCGGCACGAAGCTTGAAGCGGAACAGGAAGTCCTTGTCAACATTGCGAACATCGCCAACAACATTTTCGCAATGGAGTCTGCGCTACTACGTACCGAAAAAGCGGTCGCTAAAAATGGCGAAGCGAAAGAGCAACAAAAAATCCTCTACACGGAGATTTTCTGTCAAGAAGCATTCGAAGCTATTGAAAAAGATGCAAAAGAAACATTGCTTGCTTCCGTAGAAGGCGACAACCAACGGATGATGCTATCGGCATTGCGGAAATTGACTCGCTCAACGCCATACAACATCATCGCGAAAAAACGTGAAGCGTCAGTGAAATTAATCGACGCAGAAAAATATATTGTTTGATGCATCTGCACCCAGGGCAGTTCACGCCTGGGTGTTTTCTCTGTTATACTAGAGAAAAAGTGGAGGTGCTGCAGATGACGATTACTTATTACGGCTATCCGAAATGTGGAACGTGTAAAAAAGCGGAAAAGTGGCTAACGAACAATGATGTGAACTTCGAATCTATCAACATTGCTGAAAATCCACCAACGAAAGAAACGCTTCAACAAATGATCAGCAATTCCGGATTAGACATCAAAAAATTCTTCAATGTCAGTGGGATGAAATACAGGGAATTGAACTTGAAAGACAAACTCCCTAACATGTCAGATGACGAGAAAATCGCGTTACTCGCATCGGATGGAATGCTCATTAAACGACCACTTGTAACAGATGGTATGACAGTGACGGTCGGCTTTAATGAAGCGCAATTTGAAGCCGCATGGAACGCATGATTAAGTTTCTTGTCTTTATGCATGAAATATGTAAGAATTGAATGGAAATCAATAATTGTAAACGTATGGAGGGTTATGGGATGAGCACACCTAAAGACTTGCGTTATTCAGAAGAACATGAATGGGTAAAAGACGAAAACGGTAATTACCGCATTGGTATTACACACTTCGCTCAATCTGAACTTGGCGATATCGTATTCGTGGAACTTCCACAAGTTGGAGACGAAGTGAAAGCGGACGAGCCATTTGGTAGCGTAGAATCTGTTAAAACGGTTTCTGAGCTATATGCGCCAATTAGCGGAAAAGTACTTGAAGTGAACGAAGAATTGGAAGATAGCCCTGAATTGGTGAACGAATCTCCATATGAAGGCGCTTGGATGATCGTCGTTGAAGCATCTGACAAAGCGGAACTTGATGCATTAATGTCTGCTGAAGACTATGACAAAATGACAATCGGTGAGTAAGCACAAGTAGAGCGCTGGAGCTTTCCGGCGCTTTTTCTAATGGCCTAAGGAGGCAGGGAAATGGAGTTTCGTAGAATCGTTGTCGTAGAAGGCGGTGCTGACCGGAAGCGATTGCAAAAAGTGTTGGCAGAGCCAGTCGAGATTATTTGTACGAATGGAACAGTGAGCCCTTACCGCATTGAAGAATTGCTGGCACCGTATGAAGATGACCAGATCTATGTTTTTGTCGATGCAGATGACTCAGGCGAAAGCATACGAACTTTATTCAAAAGGGATTTTCCTGAAGCCCTCCATTTATACACGGAACGCGTCTACAGGCAAGTCGAGACGACCCCTTATCGCACGCTTGCAGCAATTTTGCTTGCAGAAGGTTTTCATGTGCATCCTGAATTTTTACTTTGAAGGTGATAAAACTGAACACGATCCAAACATGGACACGTGAACAATGGGAACAAAGCAAAAAAGATTCCCCGCTAAGCGTGTTTTATTTATATACACCGATGTGTGGCACTTGCGCGGTTGCGTCTAAAATGATGGAAGTCATAGCTGTGATGAAACCAGAGTTGCCAATTGGAAAAGCAGACTTGAATTATATCGAAGATCTTGCCGTCGATTATGAAATCGAAAGTGTCCCTTGTCTGCTCATACAGAAAGAAGGATATGTACGAGAAAAAATCTATGCATTTCAATCTATACCGCACCTTTTAGAAAAAATGGGTTTGACATGATTGAAAGTTCTATGGTATAAGTATATCTAATAAATTTAACGCAAATTGAATATGTCGCTCTTATAAAGAGAGGTGGAGGGAAGTGCCCTATGAAGCCCGGCAACCATCACGAAAGTGAAAAGGTGCCAAATCACGCAAAGCGCATGCTTTGAGAGATGAGAGATCGGACGAACGTTGAGATAAACGATAACGTATTGGCCTTTCTGCTTGTCTGCAGAAAGGCTATTCTTTTTGGACAAGATTGTATCGAGGTGAATTGAAAATGATCGAGTTGAAAAGTGTAAATAAGAAATTTGGTTCAGGGAACGCTAGTATAACGGCTGTTGATAACGTCAATTTAGATATTCATGCTGGGGAGATTTTCGGGATTATCGGGTATAGCGGTGCAGGGAAAAGTACACTAATCCGATTATTGAATGGTTTGGAACAACCTACTTCGGGATCTGTAAATGTCGCAGGTCATGAAATGGCAACCATTAGTGGAAAAGCGTTACGGGAAGCGAGACAAAAAATTAGTATGGTGTTCCAGCACTTCAATTTGCTTTGGTCGCGTACTGTAAAAGAGAATATCGCTTTTCCATTGGAGATTGCAGGCCTCAAAAAGGATGAAAGAGATCGTCGCGTCCAAGAATTAATTGATTTAGTTGGCTTGAACGGCCGGGAAAATGCGTACCCATCCCAATTGTCAGGCGGACAAAAACAACGGGTCGGCATTGCCCGGGCGTTAGCAAATGATCCACAAGTATTGCTATGTGATGAAGCCACTTCTGCACTTGATCCGGAAACAACGGATGCCATCCTCGACTTATTAACGAGCATTAACGAACGACTTGGTTTGACAATTGTTTTAATCACACATGAAATGCATGTCATCCGTAAAATCTGTCATCGTGTAGCTGTTATGGAAGCAGGTCAAGTCGTGGAAATCGGAAATGTCCTCGATGTGTTCCAATCTCCAAAAGCGCCAATTACGAAGCGGTTTGTCTCTCAAGTAACAGAACCGACAGGCACTGAACAAGCGTTAGAACATTTAAAATCCGATCATACCGCTGGAACGCTCGTAAAATTAGTATTCGTCGGTGAACGAACGGAGCAACCGGTGTTAGCAAACTTAATTCGTACATTTGGGATCGACGTCAACATCGTACAAGGGAATATTTCTCATACTAAGGGTGGAGCATATGGGACATTGCTGTTGCAATTAATTGGCGATGCAACAATCGTCAACGAAGCGATTGACTTCCTTCATTCCGAAGGCGTACAGACGGAGGTGATCGACCATGATTGAAACACTTTTACCTAATGTTAAATGGGATAAGATGTGGGAAGCGACGATCGAAACACTCTATATGACAGCTGTTTCAACTGTCTTCACGTTCGTAATCGGTATCGCGCTCGGTATTGCGCTCTTTCTTTCAAGTCCAGGTCAATTATGGGCGAACAAGCTGACATATGCCATCACCGGAGCGGTCGTCAACATATTCCGTTCAATTCCATTCATTATTTTAATCATCTTGTTAGTGCCGGTAACGATTTTCCTAGTCGGCACGATGCGTGGCCCGAATGCCGCACTGCCTGCACTCATTATTGGTGCAGCACCGTTTTACGCACGGATGGTGCTCATCGGTTTACAAGAAATTGATAAAGGTGTACTGGAAGCTGCACGGTCAATGGGTGCAAAGACGAGTACGATTATTTTCAAAGTACTTTTGCCCGAATCAAAACCCGCATTGTTCTCCGGTATAACTGTTACAGCCATTGCATTAGTCGGCTATACAGCGATGGCGGGTATTATCGGTGCTGGCGGGTTAGGGAATCTTGCGTATTTCCAAGGGTTCCAACGAAGTCAGAATGATGTCATTCTCGTTGCAACGATTTTAATATTAGTTATCGTTTTCATCTTCCAATTCATTGGAGATGTCATCGTCCGTAAGTTGGACAAACGGTAAGTGAATGTCAGGTCAAACCTGTTCATTATAAAAAACAACTAAGAAATGGGGAGTCAATTATGAAGAAGTATTTGGCGGGGATTTTATTAGCGGTACTCGTCCTTGCATTGGCTGCTTGTGGGACAAGCGATAAGAACAATACAAGTGGTGGAAAAGAAGAGTCAACGAAACTAGTTGTTGGTGCGACAAGCGTGCCGCATGCGCTGATTTTGGAGCAGGCAAAGCCGTTGCTTGAAGAAAAAGGATTTGAGTTAGAAATTGAAGAATACCAAGATTACATTTTGCCAAATAAGGATTTGGATGCAGGTACGCTAGATGCGAACTTCTTCCAACATATTCCATACTTTGAAACGCAAATGGCTGACTTTGGCTATGAGTTTGCAAACGCTGGTGCAATTCATATCGAGCCAATCGGCGTTTATTCTAAAAAATACAAAGCACTTGATGAACTACCTGACGGTGCGACAGTCCTCATTAGTAACTCTGTAGCCGATCACGGTCGTGTTCTTTCTATGTTGGAAAAAGAAGGTTTAATTACTCTAGCAGACGGTGTTGAGAAAGTAAAAGCTGAGCTTGATGATATCGTGGACAATCCAAAAAACTTACAGTTTGAAGCAGAATACGAAGCAGCACTTATGCCGGAGTTGTACAAACAAAACGAAGGTGACTTGTTGTTAATTAACTCAAACTATGCACTTGACGCAGGCTTAAATCCATTGGAAGATGCGATTGCACTTGAAGAATCAGATTCTCCATACGTTAACATCATTGCTGTTCGTGCTGGAGATGAAGATCGTAAAGCAATTAAAGCACTTGTTGAAGTACTAACATCTGAAGAAATCCAAGACTACATCTTAAAAGAGTGGGGCGGCTCGGTTGTCCCAGTAAAATAAGTTTGTCGTCAGACTGCTTTCCTTACCATTGCTGGTAAGAAAAGCAGTCTTTTTTGATAACTACAAATATTTAAGGTAGCGTTCCTATTTCTTCTTTACTATGTTAAAGTAAACGTACAAACGAATAGACAAATGTGCATTTGGGGAGGACATAGAGAATGAAAAAGATTGGACTAATTTGGCGAATACTTATCGCCATCGCACTTGCAGTAGGGTTAGGAATGTTACTTCCAAAAATACATGAAGGATTCAGTGAATGGTTTGTCAGCTTATTTGCGACATTCAATATGATTTTTGGAGGCTTCTTGAACTTCGTCGTGCCGCTGATCATCATCGCTTTTATTGCACCGGGAATCGCTAAACTCGGAAAAGGTTCTGGAAAGCTATTAGGTATGGCAACCGTATTTGCATACGCATCAACAATCGTAGCCGGTATCATCGCTTTCTTTGCAGCCACGACTTTTTTACCGAATTTCATTCATGCCGTAGGGTCAGGTTCAGTAGAGAATGCTGGAAGACCTGCAGCAGAAGCGTTTTTTGAAATTGAAATGACACCAGTAATGGGCGTCATGTCTGCATTATTGCTAGCATTCATCCTCGGAATTGGAATGGCATCCATTAGCAGCAAAACGATGCTTTCGTTCTTTGATGAATTGAATACTCTCATTGAAAAAGTAATTTCGTACATCATTATTCCGCTATTACCGGTTCATATCTTCGGGATTTTCTTGAACATGACGTTCAGCGGGGAAGTGGCAAAAGTATTATCCGTCTTCTCCATCGTGTTTGTTATGATCATTATTTTGCATCTACTCATGCTGACGATCCAATATACGATTGCAGGAAGTGTTTCAAAACGAAACCCATTTGTGTTAATGAAAACAATGGCACCTGCTTACATGACCGCAATTGGGACACAATCTTCAGCAGCAACAATCCCTGTTACACTAAGACAAGCAAAAAAAGCAGGAGCATCCGAACGAGTAGCTGACTTTACGGTTCCGTTGTTTGCAACAATCCATTTATCCGGTAGTACGATAACATTAGTCTCTTGTTCCATTGGTGTATTGTTAATGAATGATATGCCGGTATCATTCGTAAGCTATTTGCCATTCATCTTCATGCTTGGCGTGACGATGATTGCAGCACCGGGAGTACCAGGTGGAGCGGTTATGGCAGCAGTTGGACTCCTCGCAACAATGCTTGGCTTTGACGAGTCAATGGTTGCTTTGATGATTGCGTTGTATATGGCGCAAGACAGTTTCGGCACAGCGACAAACGTAACCGGCGACGGCGCATTGTCGATTATCGTCGATCGGTTTACAAAGAAAGAAGCATAACCGCAAACGAATACATCCGACGAACTGTGGATACCCTTGAGAAATCGGGCATCCACAGTTTTTCATTCTCAATGAACTGTGAATAAATGAAAATGTAGGCTCCTATTTTCATAAAGAAGATTGAGAAATGACGAGCTTTTAGCTAAATAAATTATAATAATTCTTAATGATTTGCAAGGGCGTCCGTAATAAGCTAAAATTAGAATGATACTAAACAGAGAATGGAATTAACCGTTCATAACGATCATATTGGAGGTATTCGAATGGCAACTTTGGTAATTAAAGACCTTCACGTTGAGATTGAAGGAAAAGAAATATTGAAAGGCGTCAATTTGACAATCAATACAAACGAGATCCACGCAATTATGGGTCCGAACGGTACTGGTAAATCGACACTTGCGTCTGCAATTATGGGGCATCCAAAATATGAAGTAACTTCAGGTTCAGTCACATTAGACGGTGAAGATGTACTTGAAATGGAAGTTGATGAGCGCGCTCAAGCGGGTCTTTTCCTTGCTATGCAATATCCAAGTGAAATTACAGGCGTAACGAATGCAGATTTCATGCGTTCTGCAATTAACTCACGTCGTGAAGAAGGCGACGAAATTTCCCTTATGAAATTCATCCGTGAATTGGACAGCAAGATGGATCTCCTTGAAATGGATCAAGATATGGCAACACGTTACTTGAACGAAGGTTTCTCTGGTGGAGAGAAAAAACGTAACGAAATTCTTCAACTCATGATGTTGAAGCCGAAATTTGCGGTGTTGGATGAAATCGACTCCGGTCTTGACATTGACGCTTTGAAAATTGTTTCTAAAGGGATCAATGAAATGCGTGGACAAGATTTCGGATGCTTGATGATCACACACTACCAACGTCTATTGAATTACATTACGCCTGATCACGTTCATGTCATGATGCAAGGCCGCGTTGTGAAGTCAGGTGGTCCTGAGCTTGCGAAGCAACTTGAAGAAAACGGTTATGACTGGATTAAAGAAGAATTAGGAATTGAAGACGAAACAGTTGGACAAGAAGCATAAGAAAGGGGACGATTCAAAATGACGGTTGAAACAAAAATGGCATTGACCGAACAGGACGTCCGCTCTTTTTCCGCACACATGAATGAAGCCGCTTGGATGGCAGATTTCCGCGCAGATGCGTTAGCGAAAGTGGAACAGCTTCCGATGCCAAAACCAGATAAAACGAAAATCGATAAATGGAACTTCATGGACTTCCCATCTCACACAGTAGAAAGCGCAACATTTGCTTCACTTGCTGAGCTACCGGCAGAAGCTAAGGAATTGGTTGGGGAAGACCAACGAAACATTTATGTACAACATAATAATACACCTGCATTCATCTCACTTTCAGAAGATTTGAAAGCGAAAGGTGTCATCTTAACAGATATTTTCACAGCATCTCGCGAGCATGGAGATCTTTTGAAAAAATACTATATGACAGATGGCGTGAAAGTGGACGAGCATCGCTTGACGGCACTTCACGCAGCGTTAGTGAACGGTGGCGTATTTGTTTACGTACCGAAAAATGTAGTCGTTGAAGAGCCTTTGCAAGTATTATTCTTGCACAATGATCCGCAAGCATCCCTATTCAACCATGTGATCGTCGTAGCAGATGCGAATAGCTCTGTCACATATGTTGAAAACTATCTTTCAACTGTTGAAGAGGCTGCCGGACAAGCGAACATCATCTCAGAAGTGTTCACTGGCGACAACGCAAAAGTGATTTACGGTGCAGTGGATGTCCTTGCAAAAGGCTTCACGACTTACGTCAACCGCCGTGGCGTCACTGGCCCTCATAGCCGTATCGAGTGGGCATTAGGTTTAATGAATGACAGCGACACAATTTCAGAAAACATCACGCACTTGGTAGGAAACGGTTCTTCTAGCGACTTGAAAACAGTTGTCGTTGGCCGTGGCACTCAAAAACAGAACTTTACATCGGAAATTGTTCACTGGGGCCAAGATACAGATGCGTTCATTTTAAAACACGGTGTCATGAAAGAAGGCGCTTCTTCCATCTTTAACGGTATCGGTCGAATTGCAAAAGGCGCAACTCGCTCTAATGCAGTTCAAGAATCACGTATCCTTATGTTAAGTGAAAAAGCACGTGGGGATGCAAACCCGATTCTCTTAATTGATGAAGACGATGTAACAGCAGGTCACGCTGCATCTGTCGGTCGCGTAGATCCATTACAATTGTTCTACTTAATGAGCCGAGGAATTTCAAAACAAGAAGCAGAACGCCTCGTCATCCACGGCTTCCTTGCACCAGTCGTCAGCAAATTACCAATCGAAGGTGTTAAGAAGCAATTGACGGAGGTCATCGAAAGGAAAGTGCGCTAATGCTCAGCAAAGAGATCCGCAAACATTTCCCGATTCTTGACCAGGAGATTAACGGGCATCCGCTCGTTTACTTAGATAGTGCTGCGACTTCCCAAAAGCCGCAGCAAGTTATTGACGCACTAACGAATTACTACAAGCTCGACAATTCAAACGTCCATCGCGGTGTTCACTCGTTAGGGAACCGAGCGACGGAAGGGTATGAAGGAGCTCGAGAAAAAGTTCGTAAGTTCATCAATGCAAAATCAACACAAGAAGTCATTTTTATGCGCGGCGCAACAACTGCCTTGAATACTGTTGCACAAGGCTATGGACGGCAAAACGTTGGAGAAGGTGATGAAATCGTCATTACTCCAATGGAACACCACTCCAATATTATTCCTTGGCAACAACTTGCGAAGGAAAAAGGCGCAGTCCTAAAGTATATTGACCTCGAAGAAGACGGTACGCTGTCGCTCGAAAAAGTCCGTGAAACGGTTACAGAGCGTACGAAAATTGTCTCTGTCATGTATGTATCTAACGTGCTAGGTACAATGAATCCGATTCAAGAGATTGCTGAGATTGCCCATGCACATGGTGCAGTCATGGTAGTGGACGGAGCACAAGCGGCACCACATTTGAAAATCGATGTGCAAAAACTGGACTGTGATTTCCTTGCTTTCTCAGGTCATAAAATGTGCGGTCCGACAGGCATAGGCGTCCTTTATGGAAAGAAAAGCTTGTTGAATGCAATGGAACCGGTTGAATTTGGCGGTGAAATGATTGACTTCGTAGGCCTCTATGAATCTACATGGAAAGAATTGCCGTGGAAATTCGAGGGAGGTACGCCGATCATTGCAGGTGCGATCGGTTTAGGCGCAGCAATCGACTTCTTGGAAGCAATCGGATTGGACGAAATCGAACGGCACGAACACGAGCTTGCTGCGTACGCGATGGACAAAATGTCAGCAATTGAAGGGCTTGAAATATACGGTCCGAAAGATCCAGGTAAGCGTGCTGGCCTCGTAACGTTCAATTTGGATAACGTCCATCCACATGACGTAGCAACTGTATTAGATATGAACGGAATCGCAGTGCGGGCAGGTCACCATTGTGCCCAACCGCTTATGAAATGGTTGAAAGTTTCAGCGACGGCACGTGCAAGCTTCTACGTGTATAACACGGAAGAAGATGTCGACCGCCTCGTCGAAGGACTCCGTATTGCAAAGGAGTATTTCCAATAATGTCATTAAACAATTTAGACCAACTATACCGCTCAGTCATCATGGATCATTATAAGAATCCAAGAAACAAAGGTGTACTAGCAGACAACAACATCACGGTCGACATGAACAACCCGACATGTGGAGACGTCATTCACTTAACAATGCAAGTAGAAGACGGTATCGTTAAGGATGCGAAATTTGAAGGAGAAGGGTGTTCCATTTCCATGGCATCCGCCTCGATGATGACGCAGATCATTAAAGACAAAGACGTCGATGCTGCTGTTCAGTACGCTCATGTGTTTTCGGACATGATGCTTGGCAAAGAAGTCGATGATTCCATTGACCTCGGTGATATCGAAGCCCTTTCAGGCGTCGCAAAATTCCCAGCACGCATTAAATGTGCGACATTGAGCTGGAAAGCGATGGAGAAAGGAATCGGTAAGGATTCTGACGAATAGACCCGGTGCCGACTTCTTCGGCTAGAAGTCAACAAACTGTCAAACTGCTTGT
This sequence comes from Sporosarcina saromensis, assembly GCF_033253735.1. Classification (NCBI taxonomy): domain Bacteria; kingdom Bacillati; phylum Bacillota; class Bacilli; order Caryophanales; family Caryophanaceae; genus Sporosarcina; species Sporosarcina saromensis. Next base: position 80,324 of record NZ_JAUBDI010000008.1, read on the forward strand.
CTTGACAGGCAGTTTGGCAAATGAAAGAACGGAGGAATAATGATGGCTAAAAAAATGCCTGAAATTGGCGATTACAAATATGGTTTTAGTGATAAAGACGTATCTGTTTTCCGTTCGGAACGTGGTTTGACACGTGAAATCGTTGAAGAGATCTCAAAAATGAAAGAAGAGCCTCAGTGGATGTTGGACTACCGTCTTAAATCCCTTGAACTTTTCTACAATATGCCAATGCCACAATGGGGCGGAGATTTGAAATCGCTCAACTTCGACGAAATTACGTATTATGTAAAACCTTCCGAAGCGACAGAACGTTCATGGGATGAGGTTCCTGAAGAAATCAAGCGTACGTTTGACAAATTAGGGATTCCTGAAGCAGAACAAAAATACCTTGCGGGTGTTTCTGCACAATATGAATCTGAAGTTGTCTATCACAACATGAAAGAAGAACTTGAAGACATGGGTATCGTCTTCAAAGATACAGATTCTGCCCTTCGTGAAAACGAAGAATTGTTCAAGCAATATTGGGGTACGGTCATTCCGAACTCTGACAACAAATTTGCGGCATTGAACTCAGCTGTTTGGTCTGGTGGATCATTCATCTACGTACCACCGGGCATTAAAGTAGATACGCCGCTTCAAGCATACTTCCGTATCAACTCGGAAAACATGGGTCAATTCGAGCGTACACTTATTGTCGTTGACGAAGGCGCAAGCGTTCATTACGTTGAAGGGTGTACAGCACCTGTATATACGACGAACTCTCTTCACAGTGCGGTCGTTGAGATCATCATTAAAAAAGATGCATATTGCCGTTATACGACTATCCAAAACTGGGCAAACAACGTCTATAACCTTGTAACAAAACGTGCTGTATGTGAAGCAAACGCGACAATGGAATGGATCGATGGCAACATCGGTTCAAAATTGACGATGAAATACCCTGCATGTATCTTAAAAGGCGAAGGCGCACGTGGAATGACTCTTTCCATCGCGCTAGCTGGTAAAGGACAACATCAGGACGCAGGTGCAAAAATGATGCACTTAGCACCAAATACATCATCAACAATCGTTTCTAAATCCATTTCCCAACATGGTGGGAAAGTAACATACCGTGGAATTGTCCACTTCGGTCGCCGTGCAGATGGCGCACGTTCTAACATTGAATGTGACACACTCATCATGGATGACCTGTCGACTTCAGACACAATTCCATACAATGAAATCCTAAATGACAACATTTCACTTGAGCACGAAGCAAAAGTCTCCAAAGTTTCCGAAGAACAGCTCTTCTACTTAATGAGCCGTGGTATCGGTGAACTAGAAGCAACAGAAATGATCGTCATGGGCTTCATCGAGCCATTCACAAAAGAATTACCAATGGAATACGCAGTTGAAATGAACCGCCTCATTAAGTTCGAGATGGAAGGTTCAATCGGATAATTGTATTAAAACCTTGTCACATCAATATTTGTGGCAAGGTTTTTTTGTGTGAATTAATAGTAAAAACGTAACGTAAAGCTTTAATGGCAAGTTTTATAAAGTCGGTAGGTATTCAATCTCTTATGAAATCATAAGTAACATGAAAAAATGTTGGTCAATAGCATACTGCCTACCACATTGTGGACTGTATACAGATAAATTAACTCACTTTGTGAGAATGATAAGGTTACGTAAAGATTGTGTAAAAAGTGAGGGGATCTGAAAATAGTAGAGTATACTCGGGAGGATAAAAGAAGAAAGAGGGGATTGTTATGAGAAGAATTGCTGTGGATATGGATGAGGTACTTGCGGACTTTACGCAGCAAGTACTCGATGTATTAAATAAAAAAACAAATCAACGCTATACACGTGCTCATTTAAAGGAATACTCGATTGAAAAATTATACCCGAATGAATTGGACTATCTAGTAGAACAAATCCATACGGATCATTTCTTTCGTACTATGCAAGTAATTGAAGGGAGCCAAGTCGTATTAGAGCGACTCAGTAAACATTATGAAATTGTCATTGCGACAGCAGCGATGGAAGTGCCGAATTCATTCGCTGCCAAGTTTGATTGGTTACGTGAAAATTTCCCATTCTTAGATCCGAATTTGTTTATCTTCTGTGGCAATAAAAAAGTCGTCCAAGCCGATTATTTAATCGATGATAATATCCAACAGTTGACTCGCTTTGAAGGGCGAGGGGTAATGTATACAGCAATGCAAAACATTGAACTTGCTTATGATGTCCGTGTGGATAATTGGCATGAAGTTGAGATGTATTTCATGGAAGAGTTAAGTGTAAAAGCGTAAATAACCTAACAACAGAGCTCAGGTTCTGTTGTTAGGTTATTTTTTTGAAATGGTGTATTCCCTTCAAAAATACCTAAAAGGTGGATTTTCTTCATGAGATTTTTACAAAGATACCGTAATGGATTTACATTCATGTCTTACAGTAGAGATGAAAGGAGGGAGTCGTATTTCCTCATTAATTGAGAAATTAGAACACCCGGATGTGGAATGGAGTAGGTCGCAAAAAAATATCGCAACATTTATCTTGCAACATTTACAAGAATGTAGTTTTTTAACTGCTCAACAAATCGCTAATCGAACAAAAGTTAGCGAAACGACGGTGCATCGGTTTGCAAAGCAACTCGGGTTTGACAGTTTTTTATTGATGAAGCAAGAACTACAATTTTTAAATCAACACAATCGAAAAGTGATTACAAAACTGATGAAGATGACAGAAGTCCCTGTTGAATCTTGGTTGTTTAAACATTTCATGACAGAAGTTGATAATGTGATGACGACTGGACAACAGATGAAAGAACCTGATGTTCAACAAGCTGCTAGTGATTTGTTGGGAGCGAGTCATATCTATGTCGCTGGTTGGCGAATGGGGCAAGCAGTAACGAGTTATATGAGTTATCTGTTGCGCTATACACTCGGCCGAACGACTTTCATCCCAATTGGGGACATTCCTGAATATGTAGATGTCTTTCAAGCGGAGGACGTGTTGTTCGTCAGTTTTTATCCGAGATATTGCCCGCACACTTTATATGTCATACGGGAAGCGAAACAGAAAGGGATGACAGTTATCGTTTTGACGGATCAACTCGCGTCTCCTGCAGCACCTTATGCTGATATACAGTTTACGTCACGCCAAGAATCAACATACTTTTTAGATTCTTATACGGGGGCACTTTCGATTTGCCACGCAATTATGCATGCGATTGCGCAACAAGACTCCTCCCGATTAGTCAAAAAGATTGAATCGATGGAACACCAATTTCAAAGGTATTACGAGGTAGATGGGGGAATATCATGAAAGTCACGATCATCGGAAGATGGGGAGCTTACCCAGCAAAAGGAGAAGCAACCGCTTGCTATTTAGTAGAGTGTGACGATTTAAAGATTCTGATTGATGTGGGAAGTGGAAGTTTGTCTCAACTCGGAACATTGATTGATCTAGCAACAATTGATGTAGTATTCGTCAGTCATATCCACGCGGATCACATTGCAGATTTGATGACGCTCCAATACGCTGCACTTGTGGATACCCAATTAAAGCGAAGAAAGAAGAAACTACAAGTATTTCTCTATGATCCAGAGGCAAGTATATCATTTGAATTTCCCGATGTGATTGAAAGACATCCATTACAACCCTCGTCAAAAGTAGTGTTGAAGGAATTAAACTGTACATTTTTCGAAACGAATCATAACGTGCCTACACTTGCCATGCGATTACAATGGAAAGGTCAAGTGTTCGTTTACACGGCAGATACCGCTTATTGTGAAAAATTAGCGCAGTTTGCGAAAGGGGCAGACATTTATCTGACAGAGTGTAGTTTTTATGCCGCTCAGCAGTCGATTGCATCTACACATTGTACGTCAAGTGATGTGGCGAAAATGATGAACATTGTCAAAGCGAAACAAACAATTCTTACACACTTGCCACATTATGGGGAACAAAAATTATTAATAGAAGAAGTGAAGCAGCTTACAAATTACGCAGCACAATTAGCAAAACCATTTATGACAATGACGATTAAAGGAGAAGTGAATCATGCGCTTTAACCAAACATTCGTATTTATTATTCTTTCAGCTTTACTAATTCTTACAGCTTGCGGGTCAAAAGATGTGGGCAATAATGATTCATCAAAAACAAACAAAGAACAAACTTCTGCACCAGGTGAACGACAAGTTTTGCGTATTTCAATGGCTACTGAAGTAGATAATTTAGATCCTTATCAATCAGCAGCAACGGATACAGGTTCAATGATGGACAATGTATTTGATGGATTATTTGATACAAATGAAGCGGGCGAATTAGAGCCGCGTTTAGCGACAGACGTAGTCGTCTCTGAAGATGGACTCACGTATACATTCACGTTAAGAGAAGGAGTTACATTCCATAACGGTGCAACATTTACTGCTAAAGATGTCGTGTATTCTTATGATCGTTTAGCTGGTTTAACTTCAGGTGAACCACTCTCGTCAAAGTTTTCAGTCATATCCTCGATAGAAGCGAAGTCAGACACAGAAGTGGCAGTCGTGTTAAAAGAAGTGGATTCATCATTTTTAGCACGTAACATCGTTGCGATTTTACCAGAAGGTTATGAAGAACAATCGACGAAACCGGTTGGTGCTGGTCCATTTTCGTTCAAACAGTATGATGCGGGTCAACAATTAGTACTAGAGAAAAACGAAAACTATTACTTAACGGACCGTGTGCCAACTGTTGACGAAGTACAGTTTAAAATTATGCCAGATTCAGAAGCTGCATTGCTTGCATTACAAGCTGGAGATATCGATGTAATTCCAGGTATTTCTGAGTTAGGTATTCAACAATTAGGTGATGCGATTGACGTCGTTTCAGGACCGCAAAACATGGTGCAATTAATGGCGATGAATAATTCATTTGAGCCTTTTACAAACGTAAAAGTACGCCAAGCTATCAATCATGCAATCGATAAAGATGTCATCATTCAAACGGTAGCTGAAGGGAAAGGGACGAAATTAGGTTCAAACTTTAGCCCTGCAATGGATTTCTTTTTCCAAGAAGGATTAGAAAATTATTATCCGCATGATATCGAGCAAGCGAAAAAACTCCTTGAAGAAGCTGGCTATCCAGAAGGATTTTCATTTACGTTAACGGTGCCATCAGAATATCAATTCCATGTAGATACAGCTCAAATATTGGCGAGCCAGTTAGCGGAAGTCGGAATTTCTGTAAGTATTGAGTCGATTGAGTTTAGTACATGGTTAGAACGCGTGTATTCAAATGCGCAATATGAAGCGACGGTCATCAGTTTTACAGGGAAATTAGATCCGTTTGAAGTAGTCGGCCGTTTTGTGAGTGATTATACGAAAAACTTCGTGAAGTTTAATGATCCTACGTTTGATCAAGCCATTCAATCAGCTCTTGCGACGACTAATGAGGACGAGCGTGCGGAGTTTTATAAAAAGGCACAGATGATATTGACAGAACAAGCAGCAAGTGTTTTCATCATGGATCCAGATCGTTCAATCGGTATGCGAAAAGGAATTTCAGGTTTTAAAATGTATCCGATTCAAAAATTCAATCTTGAAGATGTGACAATATCAGATAAGAAATAAGGAGTTTAGCCATTGAAACGACTAACTTATAAATTGTTGTCATCTATTCTTACGTTGTTTATCGTCACATTGCTGATTTTCTTCATGTTTCAAGTGTTACCAGGAAATCCAGCACAAATCATTTTAGGGATTGATGCTGATGAAGCGCAAATCAAGCAACTTGAACAAAAACTAGGATTAGATGAACCGCTCACGACCCGTTATATGCAGTGGGTACAAGGAATTTTTACGGGTGATTTGGGAGAGTCGTTGAAGTACCAAATGTCAGTGATGGATGTGTTAAAGCAAAGAGTGCCTGTCACTCTAGCTTTAGCACTGTCATCACTTGTTATAACGGCTTTAATCGCCTTGCCACTCGGTATGTTTATCGCAATGAAACAAGACAAATGGTACGCCTTTGTAGTAAATCTCTTCACTCAATTAGGCATCGCAATTCCATCATTTTGGTTTGGTTTTTTGCTCATTTATTTGTTTGGTGTGAAGTTAGGGTGGTTCCCGACATTTGGATATACTGCATGGAGTGAAAATCCGATGCGAGCAATCCAGTCGTTTATTTTACCAAGTATTGCGATTGCAGTATCAAATATTGCTGTCGTTACCCGTTATTTAAGAAATACCATACTCGATCAGACGACGATGGATTACGTTCGAACCGCGAAAAGTAAAGGGGTAAAAGATCATCAGGTGATGTCTCGTCACATCGTAAGAAATGCATTCATTCCTGTGTTAACGATTATGGGAATGATTGTGGCGGATACGATTGCAGGAAGTATTATTATCGAAAATGTATTTGCTTTACCAGGTTTAGGGAATTTATTAATTCAGTCGATTACGAGTCGAGATTTTCCGTTAATTCAAGCACTCGTTTCGTATATTGCGATATTTGTAATCGTCATTAATATTGTTATCGATTTGCTTTACCGCATCATCGATCCAAGAATAAAGAAGAAAGGTTGAATGCGTGTGAAGAAAAATCTTTCACTACAAATCGGTTTTGTGCTTGTAGGATCACTCACCTTACTCATGTTGGTCAGTTTGATATATACGCCGTATGATCCTAACCAAATGTTTCCTGATGAACGGCTTCAACGACCGAGCATGCAACATTTGATGGGCACGGATAACTTCGGGAGAGATATACTGAGTCGTGTCATGGAAGGCGCGCAGACAGCGTTTTTAATAGGATCCATGTCGGTAGCGATAGGCTTATCTTTTGGATTGGTACTCGGATCGATTAGCGGTTATTTTGGTGGGTGGATCGATGAGCTCATTATGCGATTGATTGACGCGATGATGGCGTTACCTGGAATTTTATTTGCGATCGTTCTGGTAGCAGTCTTTAGCCCAAGCTTAACGATTACGATTATAGCAATTGGTCTTATGAGCATTCCTTCATTTACCCGAATCATTCGGTCAAGTTTCGTGCAAGCGAAGGAATTTGACTATGTGAAAGCGAGTAAAGCGAAAGGGGCATCGCATGTCCGCCTCATGTATCACCATATTTTGCCGAATAGTTTATCGCCAATTATTGTGGCGATTACATTAAGTTTTTCGAGTTCAGTTTTAGCGGAATCCGGCTTAAGTTATCTTGGGTTAGGTGTACAGCCCCCTTTCGCGAGTTGGGGCAGAATGTTAAAAGAAGCTCAACCATTCATTGCAGCTACACCTAGTTATATCATCATTGTAGGCGGAGTCATTACATGTATGGTACTCGGTTTTAATTTATTGAGCGATGGAATTCGTGACGCAAATGCTAGAAAATGAAAGGAGTTTATCGATGACCCAACCGTTATTTGAGATGATCGATGTAGATGTAGCTTTTCACTTGAAAGACGGCTCGTATAAGGCGTTAGATGGGATTTCATTGGAAATTGAACCGAATGAAATTGTTGGAATTGTAGGTGAGTCTGGTTGTGGAAAGAGTTTAACTTCATTGACGATGATGAATTTACTCCATCGGACCTCAGAACGTACTGCAGGTACAATGCGATTGAAGGGTAATGTGTTAGACGAGCAAACAGATTGGCATCAAATTCGTGGAAATGAAATGGCAATGATTTTTCAAGAACCGATGACCGCCCTCAATCCTCTGATGACGATTGGTAAGCAAATGACTGAAAGCTTAAAACAACATACGAATCTTTCTAAAATTGAACGACAAGAGAAGGCGTATGCAGTGATGCGTGAAGTCGGTTTATCTCGAGTGGAAACGTTGTATCGTTCCTACCCACACGAATTATCTGGAGGCATGCGTCAACGGGTAGTCATTGCGATGGCTTTAATTAATGAACCTGATTTAATCATTGCGGATGAACCGACAACTGCTCTCGATGTAACGATTCAAGCACAAATTTTACATGTGTTCAAATCCGTGATGACAAAACGCCAGTCTTCACTTGTATTTATTTCTCATGATCTAGGTGTCATTAAAGAAATTTGTGACCGTGTCATCGTTATGTATGCAGGAAGAATTATTGAAACAGGGACTGTAGAAGATGTCTTCAGTCAACCCAAACATCCGTATACAAAAGGATTATTACAAGCGATTCCTACTTACAGTAAAAGGGGTACTCCTTTATATACAATCCCTGGCACAGTCCCACCTCTCCAAGATAGAAAGAATGGCTGTCTTTTCGTTGACCGTTGTGGAGAGCGTATGCCTCAATGTATCGTCGATCGCCCATTCACTACTGGAGAACATGGTCATTATGCTAGTTGTCATCTTATGTATGAGGAGGATGGTGTAAATGCCGTTGATTCAACTCGAAAATGTCCACAAAACATTTGATGTTCCTCAGCAGTCCTTTTTTGAGAAAAAGAAAGTTGTACATGCAGTAAATGGCATTCATTTAACGTTAGTTGAAGGTGAATCCTTTGGTGTAGTCGGGGAATCGGGGTGTGGAAAGTCAACGACAGGTCAACTAATCGTGCGTTTACTAAAACCGACCGAGGGATCTATTACGTATAAAGGAAGAGATATAGCGACCATGAATCGGCAGGAAATGAAGCAGTGGCGCAAGGAAGTACAAATCGTCTTTCAAGACCCATACTCATCTCTGAACCCTCGTAAAACAGTATTTTCAATTGTAGAAGAACCTTTACGTATTCATCGTCTAGGAAATGCAGAACAACGAAGCGAGAAAGTAAGCCGCGTGTTACAAGATGTAGGCATTGACGAAAGCTTTTTTCAACGTTATCCACATCAGTTATCAGGTGGACAACGACAGAGGGTAGCGATTGCGAGTGCACTTGTTTTGGATCCTTCATTTATTGTCATTGACGAAGGCGTATCTGCACTGGATGTTTCCGTTCAAGCACAAATATTAAACGTTCTCAAAAAAATTCAAAAGCAATATCAATTGACGTACTTATTTATTTCTCATGATTTGAATGTCATCCAATATTTTTGTGATCGTATAGCTGTAATGTATTTAGGCGAAATTGTAGAGATTATAGAGCGAGATAACGTTGGAAAAACACCTGTTCATCCTTATGCAAAAGCATTGTTTTCTGCTATTCCACAAGTGGATCAAAAAGGAGCATTAACATTGCTTGAAGGTGAAATCCCAAGTCCTATCGATTTACCGTTAGGTTGCAAATTTAGTACACGTTGCCCATACATGCAGGAAACTTGTTTACAGAAATCGCCTACGCTTGACCCGTTAGCTAACGGGAATGCTGTTCGTTGTCATTTTGCTTCCTCGATTCAGAAAGGAGACATACAATGAGAATAGGTGTAATCTCAGATTTACATATTGACCAACGTGAAAATTCGGACCTGTTATACGCTAGCTATCTAGCACAGCTCGTTAAACTTGCCGGACAACAGCAGCTAGATTGCTTAGTAATTGCAGGAGATATTAGCAATGATAGTCAACTTACTTTAAAATTTATCAGTGATTTAGATAGTCGCTTGCGCTGTCCAATTCGTTTTGTTGCGGGAAATCATGACCTTTGGACACTCGCTGACAAAGAGAAAAATACGGAACAAATTGCTGCCCGACTTCAGGCGGATCCACGTTCCTTACAAAATAGACCGTATGTGTTAAATGACGAATGGGCAATAATCGGGCATAGCGGATGGTACGACTATTCGTTTGGCAATCAATTCACTACGCACGAACAGTTTTCACAAAAACAGTACAATGGTAGAACATGGAAGGATCATCTTTATATTGACTGGAACATGACAGATGAAGAAGTAGTAGAACAGAGTTTGATTCAACTCCAATCAGATTTTGAACAAATCGGGGATCGACAGGTAATTTTATGTCTTCACATGGTTGCAACAGATGCCTTTATCGTGCCTACGCCGCACCCGGTGTTTGATTATTTTAATGCATTTTTAGGAAGTAAACGTTATGCTGAATGGATTGAATCACGTCCTTCGATTCGTTATATACTTAATGGCCATGTACATTATAGAAAAAGATTCACGAAACATGAACAGACCTACATCTGTGCTTGTTTAGGAAATGAATCAGAATGGCAGTCGTCTAGTTTAGAAAAGGAACTACAATCCGCTTTTCAAGTGATCGATTTAGTTGACGGTTTAGTGTTGTAGTCATAGTTGAGCAATAGATAGGTGTTATGTAAAATCAATAGATACTTGTATTTGGACGAATCGTCAAAGAAAGAATAGAAAGGTTGAACAACCGCATTTCAAATGGTACGTAAGGTGTAAGGTGTGTGAGAGGTCGGCTAATCAATAATGATTAGCCTCCTACTCGATTTTTGATGAAAAAGCAAGTTCACAAACAGGAGATGAATGGTTTTTAGATGGACCAAGGAGCAACACCAAACGGCTACTAAGATGTTTGAGCAAGTGCTTAATTGGTCAAAAGCGATTTAGCGCGACTGTTTGCACCAAGTCATGAACATACCCGCGAACCTATATCCAACCAGCCACTTACTCGTAGTAAAACACCTTTCTTTGAAAATGCCACATATTTCACGAAAGCCGATAGATTTCATTCAAACGTCACATGCTCATGCCCTAAACTTGCATCTACCCCAAACATGCTTCTTCTCATGAACAACGCGGCATACTTCTGCCGAACGCCGCATAACTCCGCCAAACGCGGCATACTTCTCCGAAACGCCGCATAACCCCGCGAAACGCGGCATACTTCTCCGAAACGCCGCATAACCCTGCGAAACGCGGCATACTTCTCCGAAACGCCGCATAACCCCGTGAAACGCGGCATAACTCCGCGAAACGCCGCATAACTCCGCCGAACGCGGCATATCCCCGGCGAATCGCCACATAACCCGGCGAATAGCCCAGCCCAATGCAAAATAACAGAAGTACCAACTCCTCCTATGATATGATGACACTATTCATTCAAAAAAACGAAACGGGGGATTGACGTGATTCACATCGGATTGACAGGGTGGGGCGACCATCCGGATGTCTATCATCCTTCTTCCAGCGCAAAAGAAAAATTACAAGATTATAGTGCACACTTTCCAATCGTTGAGCTAGACGCTTCGTTCTATGCAATCCAACCCGAACGCAATATCCGCAAATGGATTGCTGAAACACCTGAAACCTTTCAGTTTGTCGTGAAGGCATACCAAGGGATGACAGGGCATCAACGCGGGGAATTACCTTATGAAACACCTGAAGAAATGTTCGTCCAGTTTAAACGATCTATCGAGCCATTACGTGAAGCAGCTAAACTGGCTATGATTCTCGTGCAATTTCCACCATGGTTCGATTGCAAACGCGAAAATGTCGAGCAACTCCGCTTCATCAGGCACCAATTGGAAGGGTATGATGTCGCCATCGAATTTCGCCACCAGTCGTGGTATACAGAAGCCATGCGCGAAAAGACCCTCACCTTTTTACGCGAACATCACTTCATCCATTCAGTGTGCGACGAACCTCAAGATGGAGAAGGGAGCGTCCCACTCGTAGCTGTTTCAACACGAAAAGATAAAGTGCTCCTTCGCATTCATGGCCGTAACGTAAACGGATGGCGCAATCGCACAGGCAACAATGAAGCATGGCGAGAAGTGCGGTATTTATACGATTATTCACATACAGAACTAATGGAAATCGAGCAGGCGATCCGTCAATTAGGAAACGAAACGGAGCACGTATACGTCATTTTCAATAACAACTCAGGTGGTCATGCAGCTGAAAATGCAAAACGCCTTCAAAAAATGATGGGCATCGACTTCCAAGCGCTCGCACCTAAGCAGCTCGACATCTTTGAGGAGGAATAAGAAGTGGCATATATATTATTAGCATTGATTGGGGCGATTTCCGGCATTATGGGTTCGATTGTCGGCCTTGGTGGTGGAACGATTCTTGTCCCATTAACATTATTAATCGGTATTGATTTAGGACTCATTCCAGGAATCACCCCTCAAAGCGTCGTCGGCATTTCCGTCATCATGATGATCTTCAATGGTCTATCTTCAACGCTCTCACACGTAAAAGTGAAAACAATTGATTACCGGACAGGCTGGATCTTTTTTGCAGGCTCTATTCCCGGAACAATGATCGGCGCTTTTGTGAATAAAGGACTGGATTTACCATCCTTTAATTTGTATTTTGGAATTCTACTACTCGTCCTATCTATTTTATTGCTAGCAAGGAAATACTTAAAACCCATCCACTGGTTTGTCGATCGAGGCAAGCAAATGACATTCGTTGACCAACACGGGGAGTCACATGTGTATGGTTATCCGATATGGTTTGCACTCATTCTCACATTTACAATCGGTTTTACATCTGGATTATTCGGCATTGGTGGCGGCACGATGATTGTCCCAGCACTCATTTTGTTATTCTTATTTCCTCCACATGTTGCTGTCGGTACATCGATGTTCATCGTATTCCTATCTGCTATCGTCAATTCAATCACTCATATTTCCCTCGGTCATGTACCATGGTTGTATGCGTTAGCAGTCATACCAGGTGCCTATATTGGCGGAACAATCGGTACGATGTTGAATAAAAAAATGGATTCGGATACATTGGTGCTCGTGCTACGCATCATGTTATTGTTGTTCGGATTACGATCAATCTATGAGGGGATTTGGGGATGACCAATGGAACAATTTGTAGAAAAAATCCACATTTATCATACAAATGATCTTCATAGTCATTTCGAAAGCTGGCCACAGATTAGCCGCTACCTTCTTACACAACAAGCAATTCATGCAAACGCTTCGGAAACGAGTTTCCGTTTTGATATCGGCGATCACGTCGATCGTTCCCATCCATTTACAGAAGGAACGGCCGGAAAAGGCAATGTGGCGTTGCTGAACAGCGCAGGGTATGACGCGGTGACAATTGGCAATAACGAAGGCATCACGCTATCTAAAAATGCATTGAATACACTTTATGAAGGTGCGGATTTTGACGTCATACTTTGTAATCTAGTCGAAACTGACGGGTCCATTCCAAAATGGATGAAGCTGTACAAAATTTATAGCACCGTCGAGGGGACTCGCGTTGGCGTTATCGGAGCGACAGCGATGTATACGGATTTTTATTCAAAACTAGGCTGGCACATTCATGAACCACATGCCGCTCTGAAAGCAGTCGTCGAAAAAATTCGTCACGAAGTGGATATCCTCATTTGCTTATCTCATTTAGGTGTGAATGAAGATCGATTACTCGCCGAAGTGTGCCCTGAAATTGACGTCATCCTCGGAGCACATACGCATCATTTATTCCCTGAAGGCGAACTTGTCCATCATTCACTATTAGCAGCGACCGGGAAATTCGGGCAATACGTCGGGCGTGTAACGCTAGAAGTGGACACAAAAAGCAATCGATTGCTGAAAAAGGAAGCGACCGTTATCCCAGTAGGAGATTTGGCTTCTGGAAAAGATGATGTACACGAAGTGAACGGGTTACTAAACGCTGGTCAAATCGCATTGGATGAAAAAGTATTCTTCATTGAAACACCTTTGAAACAGCAGTTGTTTGCGAATAGTTCGTTAGCTACTTTTTTTGGTCAAGCGCTCCTCGCCTATACACATGCGGATTGTGCGATGTTTAATGCGGGCATATTTTTAAGAAGCCTTGAACAAGGGTGGGTAACAAAGCGTCATCTACACGAGTTACTCCCTCATCCGATCAACGTTTGCGTAGTAACATTGCGCGGTGAAGAGTTGCTGCGTGTTTACCACACTGCACAAAACGAGCAATGGCCGCAGTTGGAAATTAAAGGACTCGGTTTCCGCGGAACACTTATGGGCAACATGATCTTTGAACAATTAGCCATGAACGGGGATGGACACTTGCTGGTCGGCAGTGAAATCGTTCAAACAGACCATATATACCGATTGGCCACACTCGATATGTTCACATTTGGTTACTTCTTTCCGATGCTGAAAGATGTTGAAAAAGAGTATGTAATGCCTGAATTAATTCGCGATATTATGGCTTGGTATGGCAAACGTGAAATGATGGAATCACTTGGATTGCTTGAAGAAAATGAATAAAAGTCTTTTAGAATGAACCACTCTTTTCATGCATAAGATTATGTAGGAGGAGTGGTTTTGAGATTTCATGGGCAATCACCCCGAAAATTTCATAGGCGGTCAAGGCGTCTTCAACGACAATATCCCCGCCACTATAACCGTGAACCAAGGCGCAAGCGTCGTTGGTTTCCGATTCTTTTTCCTGCATTACTCCTAACAATCGGCATGTTTTTGTACATCGTCAATTCAAAACTAACCCCCATCTACATTCAGTATGCAGAAGTCCAAACCGAGAAAATTGCCGCTTATGTCATCACACAAGCGATTAAGTCCCGCTCGACAGATATGTATGATGTGAATGAAATTATTGAAAATGTACCGACAGACTCACCTGGAATGGTGACAAATACATTTAACACTGAAATCATTAGCAAGACGATGGCAGAGATACAAACTCTTGTTGAAGCGCATTTAGAGCTTGCTGAAAGAGGCGACTTGGAAATGTTGCCGCTAAGTGAGGATATCGAATACGATCCTGAAGAAATGGAATCATATGGAGGCGTCGTATTTTTCGTACCGATGGGGCAGGCGACAAATATCCCCCTTATTGGTAACTTGGGACCTAAAATCCCGATTCGTTTTCACGTCATTGGCGATGTTCAAACGACGATAAAACATGAAATTGAAGAATTTGGAATTAATAATGCCATGGTGACTGTGAATGTCGTCGTAACGGTAAATGTTCAAATTATCGTCCCATTAGCGACAACGAAAAGCACGGTGCAACAACAGATTCCAGTTGCTATCGGTTTAATTCAGAGCCCAATCCCTCAAATCTATAGCAAAGGGGATGTCAGTGCTCCGCAAGTCGAAGTACCCTATCCGGGAGTAAATGGAAAAGAGTAAGAGCTACTTGTAATCTGACGTGTAACCTGTTATTGTTGTAGAACAAGAGGAACACCGATTAGGTAGAGGCTGCATGACTTAAGAGTAATAGGCGCAAGATTGGCATCTAAGACCGTCTATGAAAGGAAGTTTTGCCGAAATATGAATGAGGATTGCCGATCCGTTCATATTGGGGTCATTTCGAACAGGGATGACACTGTCATGTATTTTTACTACATGATGAGCTACAGATCGTACGTTAGATAAAGTCACCGAAGATTATCCAACAAACGACATGTAGAAAAGCCGATGCCTAGCACACAAACGTGTAAGGGCATCGGCTTTTTATTTCCCCCTACTTGTTCTTCAATGATAAATAAGAAATTGAGGAGGAAAATAGTATGATAGGTACATGGGTTTCAATCTTACCACCACTGATTGCGATTGTGATGGTATTAGTAACAAAAAGGGTTTTATTATCGCTAGGATCGGGCATTTTAACTGCCGCATTATTGGTAGCATCCTTCGGTCCAGTAGACACATTGAAAAACATTTGGTCCGCTCTAACAGTATCTTTTTGGGACGGTGGAGCACTTAATACGTACAATATTTTCATCATGGTCTTCATCTTATTCCTAGGCATTATTACAGCGTTTGTCAGCTTGTCAGGTGGCAGCAGAGCGTTTGCTGAATGGGCAGTCCGTCGAATTAAAACAAGAAGAGGCGCAAAACTGTTGACCATTATTCTTGGTATCCTCATTTTTGTGGACGACTATTTCAACGCATTAGCTGTTGGCCAAATTGCTCGTCCAATCACAGACAAGCACAAAATATCAAGAGCGAAATTAGCATACTTCATCGATTCAACGTCAGCACCGATTTGTGTCGTGTCACCAATATCTAGCTGGGGAGCATTTTTAATTGGCCAATTAGCGCTAATTTTGGGCACTACGGCTGCTGTAAATTATTCACCACTTTCAGCATTTCTTATGATGGCACCGATGAATTTCTATGTTATCGCTACATTAGCGATGGTCTTCTTCTTTGCTTGGACGAATATTGACTTCTTTGAAATGAAGAAACACGAAGACCGTGCACAGAAAACGGGCGAATTATTCGACCCGGAAAAAGAAATTCCGGGGCAATTAAAAGAAGATTTTCCTGAGCATGGATACGGTCATGTAAGAGATTTAATCGCTCCAATTGTGACATTAATTGTCGCGACGCTCGGTATGATGGTATGGACTGGTTACCGTGCAAGTGACTCTCTAAGCATTTGGGCAATTTTCGAGAACACCGATGTACCTTTATCATTAGTAACAGGTGGAACAATTGGAACAATATTAGCCGCAATTCTTTACATTGCACAAATGGGACGGAATGAGACGGCGTCTTATACATTGGTCGGCAAAGCATTTACGACAGGAATCAAAGCGATGATGCCAGCAATCCTAATTTTAGTGTTAGCATGGGGCTTGACACACTTAATCGGCATTTTAGAAACAGGTCCATTCTTATCGAGTGTTGTTGAGCAATCGAACATTCCGGTAAACTTCTTGCCAGTTATCATGTTCGTCCTAGCAGGTCTCATGGCGTTTTCTACAGGAACATCATGGGGATCATTTGGGATTCTATTACCAATCGCCGGGACAATTATGACAAACGCAGCACCAGAGTTATTGCTTCCAGCATTATCTGCTGTTCTTGCAGGCGCTGTATTTGGTGATCACTGTTCACCTATTTCCGATACGACGATTCTTTCTTCGACGGGAGCCGGATCCAATCATATTGATCATGTTGCAACGCAGCTACCATACGCACTCATGGCAGCAACCGTCGCAACAATCGGCTACCTCATCTTAGGCGTGACGGGCTCCGTATGGATTGGCCTCGTCGTCGTCATCTTACTCATTATCGCTTTGTTCGCATTCTGGACATCGCGCAATAAAAGAGTAGTAGAACAACCAACAGTCGTTGAATAAACACATAACAATAGTAGCTAAAATGGAACTGACTTTGTTCAGTTCCATTTTTGTTGAATTCTAATGGAACTTCTATCTATATCTGGTTCCATGTTCCGGGGGAAAGTGGGACTATTGAGACATCCAATCCATTTCAAAGCCTCACCGAATGGAAATTTGTCTCTCTGGCGTAATGAGCAATGGTTTAAAGGCAAACTGCGAGGAATTTTAAAGCTACGGTGTCATAAAACGAACAATAATGACTTGCTCTTAGAAAGTCACACAGGTCTCTCGTCATTAAACACGGTTTAAAGACACGCCAGCAGTAGAATCCCCGGCTCGGTGTCGATAAACGGATATATCGACACGTTAGCAAGAGAATCCCCGGCTCCGGCGTCGATAAAGGGATATATTGACACGTTAGCAGAAGAATCCCCCGCTCCGGCGTCGATAAACGGATATATCGACACACCAGTAGTAGAATCCCTCGCTCCGGCGTCGATAAACGGATATATCGACACGCCAGCAGAAGAATTTCTCGCTCCGGCGTCGATAACCGGAAATATCGACGCGCTAGCGGTAGAATCCCCGGCTCCGACGTTGATAAACGGATCTATCGACACGCTAGCGGAAGAATCCCCGGCTCCGGCGTCGATAAACGGATATAACGACACGCCAGCAAGAGATTTTCGCACTCTAGTATCAATAAACGCACTTTAATGGACATCGTTTAGTAATCAGAACACCCCAGCGTCATGAAACCCCTTCGAATACACATCATCAAGAAAATCCCCGGCTACAAATCAGTAAGACACAGGCTATAAAAATATCTCACCCAACTCATCAACCTCAACTTAATAGCGATCAGCATTTCCGGTGATAAGCAAAACAATTTCCTTCAATCGTCGAACTGAATGAATATTCAAGGAAAAGCACACATAAATTCTAGTATGATGAAAAAGTTCGAAGCCTTGAAATAGTATACAAGAATAGTAAAACTTTCGAAAACGCGACAAAGTAACGATTGAGTAGTGAGTGAAAGGTACCATTTCGGGTGTCGAAGTTATTTAATAAAAAATATTTTGACAACGTTACCTAAGACGTATATACTATGTTTATGATTATATAATAATCAGAAAATACCAAAGTATTACAAGACTCTATTAGAAAGGGGAGCTTTAAATGGCACAGCGTTCGCAATGGGGTACACGAGCTGGTTTTATTATGGCAGCTGTCGGATCTGCTGTCGGGCTAGGAAACATCTGGCGTTTTCCATACGTTGCGTATGAAAACGGTGGAGGGGCATTTTTCATACCTTATTTATTTGCATTATTAACCGCAGGTATCCCAATTTTAATTATGGAATTCACGATTGGGCATAAGTATCGTGGATCTGCACCATTATCTTTCTTCCGTATGAAAGGGAAAGGGGCAGAGTGGATTGGTTGGTGGGGCATCTTTGTTTCATTTGTCATTTCGACATATTATGCTGTAATTATTGCCTGGGCAATGAAATACTCTATTTACTCCTTTAATTTAACATGGGGAGATGACACTGGAGGATTCCTCTTCGGTGATGTTTTGAACTTAGCGGATAATCCGGGTGAAGTCGGAGGGCTTGTACCAGGCGTATTCCTACCTTTATTACTCGTATGGGTAATCGCTTTTGTTATTCTTTTAGCAGGCGTTAAACGTGGCATAGAATTGGCCAACCGAATTTTCATTCCGACGTTAGTCGCCGTGTTTTTGTTAGTCGTTATCCGAGCTGTTACATTGGATGGTGCAGCATTAGGACTGGATGCTTTCTTTAAACCGGATCTGAGTAAACTAGCTGATTCAACCGTTTGGGTAGCAGCTTACGGTCATATATTCTTTAGTCTTTCCATTGCATTTGCTATTATGATAACGTACTCAAGTTATTTACCTAAAAAATCAGATATTACAAACAATGCGTTCATTACGGGATTTGCGAATTCAGGTTTTGAATTATTAGCGGGTATTGGGATCTTTGCAGCACTAGGATTCATGGCAACTCAAGCAGGAGAACCGGTCTCAGAAGTGGCTTCAGCTGGTGTTGGATTGGCATTTGTTGTGTTCCCGAAAATCATTAATGAAATGCCGGGCATGAATGGAATCTTTGGATTCTTATTCTTCTTCTCATTAGTGTTAGCAGGTCTTACTTCACTCATCTCCATTTGTGAGACATACATTGCGGGATTATCTGAGAAGTTCAATATTTCACGACGAAAAGCTGTTCTTTTCGGTGCAGGATCTGCTTCCATCATTTCAATCTTGTTTGCTACACGCGGAGGACTATACTTCTTAGATGCTGCAGATTACTTCATTAACCAATTCGGTGTTGCGGCAATTGGTCTCGTGGAAGTGTTCTTGATCGCTTGGGTATTCAGAAAGCTCAAAGTGTTCGAGAATCACGCAAACGAAATTTCGGATATTAAAGTCGGTTTGCTTTGGAGAATCTGTTTAACATTTGTGACACCAATCGTCCTTGGTTACATGATGTTTGATTTACTACGTATTAATCTGATGAAATTGCATAAAGACAGCGAAGGCAATATTATCGGCAACTACGAAGGCTATCCAGATGCATTCATTTTCCAAAGTGGTTGGATGGTAGCGTTGTTTGCAATCGTCATGGCCATCATCTTTACAATGATGAAATGGAATAGAAATACGATCGATTCCACAGACTACGATAATCGATAAGGAGGATTCAATATGAGTGGTTCAGCAATTTTCATGATGATACTAGGAATCCTCGTTATTTGGGGAGGCCTTGCAGGTAGCATTTTCTATGCAATCTCAAAGTCGAGAAGCAGAGCTTAATGTAGAAGAACAATGTTTAACGACCAAGATGCCAGTTCAAGTTTAATCGATTCATAAAAAGTGTAAAGCCGATATGCAATTCGTCGGTTTTACACTTTTTTAGCGGAATTAATTACCATCAATATAAGCATGTTTCAAGTGTATTGTGAGGGAGTTGTAGTTGTTAGAAGTCAGAAAATATGATACATTGACAGAAGTGGTTTATGCCAAACAAGCAAAGGAATGGAGTCGGTTATTGTGTCCTGCAGACCAGAAATAGGGAAAAAAGAAGAGCATATTCGTAAACCGGATTGGTTGAAAATTAAACTGAATACGAATGACAATTATACGGACTTGAAGAAACTGATGCGTGAGAAAAATTTACATACTGTTTGTGAAGAAGCACGGTGCCCGAACATTCATGAATGTTGGGGAGAGCGTCGAACAGCGACGTTCATGATTTTAGGGGCAGTTTGCACAAGAGCATGCCGTTTTTGTGCGGTAAAAACAGGATTACCAAACGAATTAGACCTTGCAGAACCAGAACGTGTAGCAGATTCCGTTTCACTTATGAACTTGAAACATGTCGTTGTCACTGCGGTAGCGAGAGATGATTTAAAAGATGGTGGTTCTGAAGTGTTTGCAGAAACCATTCGTGCCATCAGACGGAAAAATCCGTTTACGACAATTGAAGTGCTTCCATCCGATATGGGTGGAGTGGAAGAGAACTTGCAACGGTTAATGGATGCAAAACCGGATATTTTGAATCATAATATTGAAACCGTCCGGCGTTTGACGCCAAGAGTCCGGGCACGCGCAACGTACGATCGCTCGTTGGAACTGTTACTTCGTGCAAAAAATATGTATCCGGATATTCCAACAAAATCTTCCCTCATGCTTGGTTTAGGGGAATCGATGGAAGAAATTATTGAAACGATGGATGACTTGCGTGCACACAACGTGGACATTATGACAATTGGACAATACTTACAGCCTACCAAAAAACATTTAAAAGTCCAAAAATATTATTCTCCACAAGAATTCGGTGAGTTGCGCAAAATTGCCATGTCAAAAGGCTTCTCCCATTGTGAAGCAGGGCCGCTTGTCCGTTCAAGCTACCATGCTGATGAACAGGTTAATGCAGCTGCAAAGGAAAAACAGCGTATTGGGGATGAGCTGTTACAATCTACAGTGAAAAGCTGAAATGGCGGTGAGAAGATTGGTAACCCTCAACAATTTTGAATATGAAATTATTAAGAATTACAGAGAGGGCTTTAATGAAGAAGCATTAAACGCCCGTTTCAGTGATGTACTATCGAAGTATGATTACATCTTAGGCGACTGGGGCTACGGGCAACTGCGCCTAAAAGGTTTTTTTGACGACCGCAATGCAAAAGCGACATACGAGTCGAAAATCAGTACATTACAAGACTATCTCTACGAGTACTGCAATTTTGGTTGCGCTTATTTCGTCTTGCAAAAAGTCGGAAAGGTGAAACCTGCTACAACTGAACAAGACTAACGTGCTGAACCGCTTCGTGTGCAAATCCTTGCATGCCGAGCGGTTCATTATTTTGTCCAATATGATATGATGAAAAGGAATCATCCATACACAGGAGGGAATCATCGTGTACTTTATCGATCGAGCCAAAATTAACGAAACATTAGCTTATATGGAAAGCCTGTTGGCCTTATTTGAAGGGCACCAACAGTGGAATAAAGATAAAATCCATGCACTCGCCCTTGAACGCATCGCACATACAATTGTTGAATCGATCATCGACGTTGGCAACTCGATGATTGACGGTTTCATCATGCGCGATCCAGGAAGTTATGATGATATTATCGACATTATGGAAGATGAAAAAGTCATTACTAAAGAAATGGCAGATCCGCTGAAAAAAGTGCTTAGCCTGCGCAAAATGATTGTCCGCGAATTTGTCGCTGTCGATAATAAAGAGATTGAACATGTCCTTTATGAAAACAAAAATGAAATCCAAGCATTTGCTCATAATGTCCGTTATTACTTAGAAAACGAACTCGGCCCGGTCTCAGCCTTTAGTCCGGAGCAATAACAATGATCAACAAATACAAAGCAATTTGTTTGGATTTGGACGGAACGGTCTATCGGGGCAATGAAGTGATTCCCGAGTCATTGTCGTTCATTCAACAGCTGTTGGAACGTGGCATTGCACCTTATTATGTAACAAATAATTCGTCACTGACCGCTGAGCAATTTAAGCAGAAGCTAGGCAAAATGGGCATTGAGACGACGGCAGATCATATTATGACATCGGCAATTGCTGCAGCAAAATATTGCAAAGAGCATTTTCCGAATGCAACGGTCAAAATGATTGGAGAAGAAGGGCTTCATGAGGCGCTTTCGGATGAAGGCATTCAACTGACAACGGATGCACCTGATGTCGTAGTTGTAGGCATCGACCGCAACATCACCTATGAAAAACTTGCGGAAGCCAGTTTGGCCATTCAAAATGGCGCACATTTTATTGCGACAAATGGGGATAAAGCGCTCCCGACTGAACGTGGTTTAGTACCTGGCAACGGCTCATTCGTAAAACTGTTAGAGACAGCAACGGGCATTGAAGCGATTTATGTAGGCAAGCCAGAACCATACTTGTTGCAGTATATCCACGAAAAAGGCTATCGGAAAGAGGAGATGGTCATGATCGGGGACAATTATGACACAGATATTTTAGCAGGTATCCGCTTCGGTATCGATACGATTCATGTGGAAGGCGGCGTAACGTCTGCTGCACGCGTATTGGAACAAGTGGAACAACCTACGCACCTCTTTACGCATTTATTGGACGCAATAACTAAAAAAGTGTAGACAAAGTCGAAACGGACCTTGTCTACACCTAGAGTAGAAAGGGAGTACGAAAACATTCCTTTCTACTTTTTATTTGTTAAAATAACGGATTGTCTTCAATGAACTGATAGATTTTTTCTGTCAGCTCGTCAGGCGTGTCCGCTTGTACAACTTCTCCATTAACAAGTGCGTAAAGCGATTCAGCACATCGTGTACAGTAGCTGAGACAACCGTATTCAAGTACATCGATATTTGGGTCTCTTTCGAGTGCCTCCAATGTTTTTTGTGCGCCGTTCGCTAGATTGCTTATACAAAATTCAACGATCGGATTCAAGTCGATCACCTCACCTAGTAGAATGCTACTATGGATTCCTTTCTACGTCAATTGGGATGGCTTATTGTGAAATATCTCACAAACTGCTATAATCATTTGTGGGAACAATACGGAAAAACGATTGAAAAAGGAGATAGCTATGAGAAAACTTGTATTACTAGGTGCAGGATACGGGAATATGCGCATATTGCTTCGCCTGCTCAACAAAGAATTGCCAGCTGATCTCGAGATTACGTTAATTGACAGAACACCTTTTCACAGTTTGAAAACGGAATTCTACGCACTAGCAGCAGGGACATCACCTGATTCGGACGTGCGTGTTCCACTGCCAACACATGAACGCTTACACGTTGTTGAAGGTGAAATTGAAGAAATTCAACTGGAGGAAAAGTGCGTTTACCTCGCGAATGGAGAGGCAATTCGTTACGACGAGCTCGTCATCGGTCTTGGTTGCGAAGATAACTATCACGATGTGCCAGGAGCTGAGGAATTTACGCACAGTATCCAGACGATTGGCAAATCCCGTGAGACATACAAGAAACTACAAGGACTTGGCGGGGGAGCAACGGTAGGAATTGTTGGTGCGGGTTTAAGTGGCATCGAATTGGCGAGTGAGTTGCGTGAAAGTCGTCCTGATTTGAAGATTAAGCTGTTCGACAGAGGACCGCGAATTTTAAAAGACTTTCCTGAAAGACTCAGTAACTTTGTAAAAGATTGGTTTGATAAGCATGAAGTTGAAGTCATTTCCAATAGCAATATTACGAAGGTCGAAGAGAACGTTCTTTACAATCATGAAGACAAAATTCCAGTAGATGCAGTCGTGTGGACAGCAGGAATTCAACCTGTCAGAAATGTTCGTGCGATGGATGTTGAAAAAGAACGAGGTCGGATTGTGCTTAATCAATACCACCAAATCCCTCAATACGAAAACGTCTATGTAGTTGGAGACATTGCAGCACTGCCGTTTGCACCAAGTGCCCAGTTAGCCGAGGAACAAGCGGAACAAATCGTCCGTGTGCTTCGTCTCGTCTGGAACAATGAGCCGCTTCCAAAAGAAATGCCAGAAATCAAACTAAAAGGGTTCATGGGTTCATTAGGAAAAAAGCAAGGCTTTGCGTATTTGGCAGACCGCACCGTAACAGGGCGTATCGCCAGGTTGTTAAAATCAGGCGTATTGTGGATGTATAAATGGCATAATGGATAAGAAAACAGCCTTCACTCAACGCAAAGGAGTGAAGGCTGTTTGTTCTCATTTACAAGCATTCATTATCAATAAACCATTAAACTTGGGACACATACCCATGTTTTTCAAGCGCATTAAAAACGGGCTTCAACTGAATATAGCCTTCGCCGATCACTTCATCATCAATTATGACAAGCGGGTAGAAATATTCGTCATTCAACACTTGCTCTGCAATTTGCTGTTGCTTCACATCCTGAATGTCTGCTTCAATATCGATGTAATCAATTTCAAACGGCTGGTCAGGGAACTTGCGCGTAATGGCAGCTTGCAACCACTCGTAGGTGTCTTTTGATGAAGGGGCATTCACACAGCTTGCGCAGACAATATCTGCACCATAAATTTCGATTTTCACTCTGTTTTTCGTCAATGAAAAAACTCCTCCCGTTTCTCTATTGGATTTTTTCTGCAATCCAGTTTATAATAAGTATAAGGAAAGGAGAGAAATAACACAATGACTGATACTGCAATGATGGAACCTGTACAAGAAGTATTAAATAAATTACGCCCATTCCTACTACGTGATGGCGGAGACTGTGAACTGGTCGATATTGAGGACGGTATTGTTAAGCTTCGCCTTTTAGGTGCTTGCGGCACGTGCCCAAGCTCGACGATTACATTGAAAGCTGGTATTGAACGCGCATTACTTGAAGAAGTACCTGGCGTAGTGGAAGTAGAACAAGTATTTTAATTCAAATTAAAAACCGCATGTAGACCAATCTTGGGTCCATGCGGTTTTATCATTTAAAAAGCAGTTTGACGCTCCGTTTAGCCACTTTGTTTTTTGACCTCACGAATTTCATGCCATCTCTCTTTTGCCATTTCCACGATTTTCGGTTCAATTGATGTCCGTTGATTTTCAATGACACGGGAGAAATTCCGAGTGGCCGCATCCCGATCCCCAATTGCATGGGAAAGCTCGGCCATCAAATACAAAACTCTTGTTTCAGACATTTGTGTCCCGACGTAATCCCCTTCAGTATAAGCTTCCGTATACAAATCACGTGCAATGGAACGAAAACGTTTTTCCATTGTCACATCTTGCCGCTCCTTATAGAGCCACGCGATTCGAAGGATAATCCCCGCCATCGTCAACGCTTTTTCTTTTTTTATGCTTGCACTCAAATAGGCAAGTTTGTAGGTTTCAATTGCTTCGTCAATCGTACGTTCTTCGCCGAAAGACCTACCGCTCCATAACGAAGTAATGGTCTTCGTAATCTCATTTTTCACACCAGGAGCAAAGTACGTCGAAAAATCTTCGGTAAAAGAAAATCCACAATGTGGACAAACGGCAACATGATAAAATAATGGGTTATTTGAAGGGTCAGCATAAATGGGTTTAAAATCTTGTTCGTGTTCGACAACTCGGACGAACCGAGACCGAATCTTTGTTGTAGTAAATTTATCCTTGCAATTTAAGCATTCCATTTTCTTTATATATACAGGACTTATTTCCATGCGTCATCATCCTTTCGCACTATAAATTCATTATACATCATTTCCGTCTAGATGGAGTAATTTTGATTGCGAAACTTACAGAATCATTGTTATGATAAAGAAAAGCGGGAAGGTGAATGGATATGAAACAATACGTTGAAGTTACAGAAGCTGCTGCTTATCACGTAAAACAGATGATGGTACACAACGAAGAAGAAGGATCGTTTCTACGTGTTGCTGTGAATGGTGGAGGATGCAGTGGTTTAACTTACGGATTAGGCTTCGAACAAGAACAAACAGAGGATGATTTCCTTTTAGAACAACATGGGATTCAAATTGTCGTGTCAAAAGAGGATGCAGCCATTCTCGATGGTACAAAAGTCGATTATAAAGAATCTCTTATGGGTGGCGGTTTCACGATCGAAAACCCGAATGCCATCGCATCATGTGGTTGCGGAACTTCATTCAGAACAGCTAAAAAAGAAGGCACTCCCCAATCGTGTGATTAATCAATAACACCCTCTTTCGCAGAGATAAATCCATTGTAATGGCTCTCTAGCGAAAGGGGGTCTTTCATCGTAAGTTCAATTTCGCGAAATTTTAACTTTAAAGTGTTGAAAAAAACCACCAAAAGGGCTACTATTGTAAGGTAGAAGTTTGTCGAATATAGACAAATGCCAGGACTGAGCAAATCGTCGCATGAACCGATTGTCAACGGACCCGGCACATAATAAATTTAAAGGTGGTTTCGATTTTCGTGAAAAGACCGACAATCTTAGTATTAGGTGCGGGTTACGGCGGTTTATCCACAGTCGTCAACTTGCAGAAATCTATTGGTACTGACGAGGCGGACATAGTACTTATTAACAAGAATGACTATCACTATGAGTCAACTTGGTTGCACGAAGCTGCAGCAGGAACAATGACTCCTGAGCAAGTTCGTTATGATGTGAAAGATGTCATTAACGAAGGCAAAGTGAAATTCATTAAAGCAGAAGTACAAGGTATTGATATCCCAGGAAAAGTGGTAACAACAAATGTTGGAACACACACGTACGATTATTTAGTCATCGCTCTTGGATTCGAAGGGGAAACGTTTGGTATTAAAGGATTGGATCAATACGCTTTGTCCATCGCCAACGTGAAAGCTGCCCGTCAAATCCGTGAACATATTGAATACCAATTTGCAACATGGTCACTTGAAGAGGAAAAAGACGATAGCCGTTTAACGATCGTTGTCGGTGGTGCAGGTTTCACAGGAATCGAATTCCTAGGTGAGCTTGGTAACCGAGTTCCTGAACTTTGCAAGGAATTCGATGTTCCTGCAGAGAAGGTCCGTGTCATTTGTGTGGAAGCAGCTCCAATGGTATTGCCTGGATTTGATCCGGAGCTAGTGGATTACGCAGTAAGACAATTGAAAGCGAAAGGCATCGAATTCTCGATTGGTACGCCGGTTGTAGAAGCGACTCCTGAAGGCGTTAACATCAAAAAAGGTGAAGACGAGTTTGAATTCATCAAAGCTGGAACTGTCGTATGGGCAGCAGGAGTCCGAGGCAACCGTTTGATCGAAGAGACAGGCATTGAAAACATGCGTGCACGTGTCAAAGTCGAAAAAGACCTTCGTGCGCCAGGACATGACGATGTATTTATCGTTGGTGACTGTGCATTGATGATCAATGAAGAAACAAACCGTCCATACCCACCAACTGCTCAAATCGCTATGCAACAAGGTGATATGTGTGCAAACAACTTGATCGCATTGATCAAAGGCCAACCGACTGCAGAATTTGTTCCTGATCTAAAAGGTAGCATCGCATCTCTAGGCGATGACGATGCAATCGGTGTTGCATTCGGTAAGAAATTGTTCGGTAAGAAAGCATCATTCATGAAGAAGATGGTTGACAACCGTGCATTGTTCTTGATCGGTGGAGTTGGTTTGACTATCAAAAAAGGTAAGTTCAACGTACTGAAATAATTGTAAGCTAATTATCTATTTGCACCTGCCTATCCATTGGGCAGGTGTATTTTTTCATTCATAGATTGGCGTGTGAATTGCGTAGATTTGTATGTAGAGGAGGGGATGTAAGTGTCACGTACGAAAAGGGGGAGCGTTTGGCTTGGGGCAGCAGGCATTGTCATGAACGGAAATGGTGAGTGGCTTGTCGTTAAAAAGAAGTATGGCGGCTTAAAAGGGATCTGGTCCTTTCCAGCAGGCTTTGTCGATCATACTGAAACAGCTGATCAGGCAGCAATTCGTGAAGTGAAAGAAGAAACTGGGCTCGATTGTCAATTGGAAGGCATGGTCGGCTTCCGCACGGGTGTACTAACAGGGGGCATTAGCGATAACTTAGTGATGTTCTTATTACGGCCAATAGATGAAACCCAGCTATTGGTTCCACAAGAAAGAGAAATTGAAGAAGTCGCATGGAAAACTCCCTTTGCGTTAAAAGAAGAACCACATGCTTCTGCGATGATAAAAGAAATTGCAGAACGAGCCATTGAATCCGGTTTGTTGGAAATGGAAGAAATGGATCCAGGCACATGGTTCGGCTATACATCTTACAAACTATTTTTCAAAAAATAAGCGTCTTTTGCAAGACACTCTTGACAAATCTATGAACTGATCGTGTTTCATTGAAAGCCTTTGCCCATTGCTGTAAAATAGGGAGAGGAAAGCGGAGGTTGAAAAATTGGGAACTATTTCATTGACGCATGTCGTCTTGTCTATAATCATTTTCATGGTAATGTTTTTCGGAATCGGATTTTTATTAAATATGTTACTCCGTATGACGTGGTTAATGGCTATTATTTATCCTATCGTTGTCATTTTAATTATTGACGAAGTAAAAGTGTACGAGTATTTTACAAATCCTGGCGTATCGTTTGGCATGCTTGGCGATAAAATACTGTCGTTACATACTGCAGATATTATCATTTTGACAAGCGGATTAGTGGGCGCAATTATCTCTGGATTTGTGATGAAGCTCCTACGTAAGCAAGGCTACCAAATGTTCTAATGCATATGTCGAGGTGTCTCTTTTTTAGAGGCATCTTTTTTATTTTGTTAAAGTACGGCCGAAATCTCTTAAAAGCGTAATGTCGCGCTCAAAGCAGTATGTCCCACTCCATAGCGCGACGTGTGCTCCGCGCCACACAAAAGCAAGCTCCCGGCAGGCTTACCAAATAAAAAACAGGATTGTCCCAGAGGAGTCGGTAATCCCGTCTCCCCGTTCAATCCTGTTAGCGCTTGTAAAGTGAGCTGTCATCCTACAAAAAATGAGTATGTGAGTACGGAAATGAGGATCCCTGTCATAGCTCCTGCAAATACCTCGCTAGGTTTGTGCCCCAGTAATGTTTTCAGCTCCATAATTTTCTGTTGGCCGTCTTTTTGTGGCCAGCCTTTTACTTCTTGGACGAATGTTTGAAAATCTAATCGCATTTGATTGATGATGAGCGCTTGTTGTCCGGCTTGGTAGCGGATGCCGGTTGCGTCGAACATGACGATCACTGCAAAAATGGCCGATACGGCGAATAACGGAGAATCGAGTCCGACTTCATAAGCGATAGCGGTCGTTAATGCAGTGACAGCTGCAGAATGAGAACTAGGCATCCCACCTGTGGATGTCATTAATTTCCAGTCTAACTTGCGTGTTAATAAAAAGTGAATCGGGATTTTGACGAACTGGGCGAAAAATATCGCGAATAATGCCGCAAGGAGCGGTGTGTTTTGCAAGAGGGCCATTAAAACCACTCCTTTTCTAAAAAATGAAAATTATATACTTAGTATACCATATTGTGCCGTTTGTTCATGATAGTCCGACTTCCGAATTAATCTTTTTTGTTCGGTCTTCCGATGGTATATAATAGAATATGTATGAAAACGGGGAGGTAGTCAAATGAAAGCATCATTTATTGGGAAAGAATTTAATGCGGTAAAAGCTGGAACACTGATCATCGGGGTGCCTGAACATCCGGAAAACATTGAAGGCTGGGATGTATTCGCTCACACATTTAGTCCGCTTCTTATGGAATGGGTCAAATCCGGAGATGTGTCGACTGAATTTAAGAAGGTTGTAAAGATGCCGGCATTGTCAGCGGGACAATATGAGCGTGTTTTATTCGTTGGAGTAGGCCCGTCCAAAAAATTGACTGTGGACCGTTTGCGTCAATTGTTTGCGACAGTAGGAAAAGAGTTAAAGACTTCTAAAGCATCTACTGTTGCCGTTTGGACAGCGCCATTTACAAATGACGAACTGACATGTGAAGATGTGGTCTTCGCAGCGGCAGAAGGCATTGGAATGGGTAGTTATCAATTCGATGGCTACCGTACAGATTCCAATGAAAAAGACGTAACGCTTGAGGAGATTGCGTTTCTAACGGATGCTGAGGAAGAGGAACTAAAAGCTGCATTTGAAGTCGGACAAGCCTATGCTACAGCTGTCAACGAAGCGCGGACGCTAGTTAATATGCCGCCTAACATGTTAACAGCAACAAAAATGGCGGACTATGCAAAAGAATTGGCATCCACGTATGATTTCGAAATCGACGTATTAGGCAAGCAAGAGATGGAAGAGCTTGGTATGGGTGCGATTTTAGCGGTTAATAAAGGATCTGTGGAGGAACCACGACTCATTGTTATGAAATATGCCGGTACGGAGCAATGGGAAGACGTTGTCGGTCTTGTCGGAAAAGGGGTCACATACGATACAGGCGGTTATTCATTGAAACCTCGTGACGGTATGGTGGGCATGAAAGGCGACATGGGTGGTGCAGCAGCTGTTTTAGGAGCGATGCGCATTATTGGTGAATTGCGTCCTGCAAAAAATGTCATTGCAGTCATTGGTGCGACGGATAATATGATTTCAGGTGAAGCGTTGAAGCCGGACGATGTAATCACTTCGCTCAGTGGCAAAACGATTGAAGTGCTCAATACGGACGCTGAAGGAAGACTTGTGCTTGCAGATGCTGTGACGTACGCATTGCAATCAGGTGCTAATTACATCATTGACGTTGCAACACTTACAGGTGGCGTAATTGTTGCGCTTGGGAATGATAAAACAGGTGCATTGACAAATAATGAAGCGTTCTTTGAGGAATTCATGCAAGCATCTCTTGAGACAGGTGAATTCGTCTGGCGCTTACCGCTTACTGAAAATGATAAAAAGCGGATTCGTAAAAGTGATGTTGCAGACTTGAACAACTCTCCAGGAAGAGATGGACATATGATATTCGGTGGTGGATTTGTCGGTGAGTTTGCAGGAGATACCCCTTGGATCCATCTAGACATCGCAGGCACGTCGGATGCGTCAGCGGCACATGACCTTGGTCCAAAAGGTGGAACGGGCGTAATGGTACGTACCCTTGCGACAATTG
Organism: Sporosarcina saromensis; assembly: GCF_033253735.1. Classification (NCBI taxonomy): domain Bacteria; kingdom Bacillati; phylum Bacillota; class Bacilli; order Caryophanales; family Caryophanaceae; genus Sporosarcina; species Sporosarcina saromensis. The sequence goes on from NZ_JAUBDI010000008.1 coordinate 111,253, forward strand.
TTGAACGGATGGCGGATGAAGAAGCGTAATTGTTAAGTTGGCACATGCCCATTCATATAGTTTTCTAGGAATGCACACAGATGATAGGCGTTCATCCCTCTACACTTCGCCCGCTTTGAATAGGATAAGTGAGAAAGGGGGATGGCGATGTCACGGAATTCTAGAAGACATGGTGGTTTTGGAGGATTTGGTGGAGGCTTTGGTAATCAAGGATTCGGCTTTGGTTTTGGCGGACCGTTTTTAGGTGGATTATTCGGGAGCTTTTTAGGAAGTGCATTATACCCTAATTATTATGGCGGACAAAATTATTACCCATATTACCCGTATTATCCATACCCATACTATCCATACGGATACCCACAGTATTACAATAGACCACCATATGGTTACTATTAAAAAAACACACCCGGCTAACAGTTTATGCCGGGTGTGTTTTTTAATCTTTCCGTTGCTGCGCGTATTTCTTCTTTCCTTCTGCTACTGCTTTTTCTAAATCATCACCAACCGTCATATCAGTCGGTTTAATGCCTGACATGTACGCAGCGCGTCCCATTAAATGGCCTCCGATTGGAGAAGTGATGAAGAGGAAGGCGATACCAAGTAGAAGCTGGATACTGAAATGCCCTTCATTCAACCAAAAATGAAAGAATACGCCTAACAGAATGCTTAACACACCAAGCGTGGCACTTTTGGACGCTGCGTGTGCACGTGTATAGACATCGGGCAATCGTAAAATCCCAACCATTGTGACAATCGTAAAAATGGTCCCAACGATGATCGGTACGACAATGAGAATGTTAACGATTACGTTCACGTTCGATAATCTCTCCTCTCTCGATGAACTTGGAGAATGATACCGTTCCGATAAACGACATGATTGCAATGAGCAAGATGACGTCTATGAAGAAGGGTGTGTCAAACAAGATAGAGAGAAGCGCTATCGTGGAAATGAGCATGACACCGATGCTATCCAAGGATATGAGTCGGTCAGGAACTGAAGGGCCACGAAAGACACGATACAGGACGCCGACCATCGATAGTACGATGAGGATCAAGCAAACCCAAATAAAGACCATCATCCGCGACTCACCTCCAAAATTGCTTTCTCAAACGAATTTTTAATCGAATCAATCGCTTCATCCACATCTTCAACGTCAATTGCATGGATGTACAGAGTCCGTTGATCATTTGACACGTGAAGGACAAGTGTACCAGGCGTCAGTGTGATCAAACTTGCAAGTAATGTAATTTCCCAATCATGTTCCAATTCCGTCGGTAACGCAAAAATGGATGGTTGGATATTTAATTTCGGCCGAATGACGAGCATAAGAACCGAAATATTTGATAGTGTTAGTTCTTTGAAAAACAGTAGAACGAGTTTGATTGCTGCCCATAGACGCCAAATATACAATCTAGACGTGAAGAAACGCCTTGTGACGAACAGTAGCCCTAACCCGATGAGAAAACCAATGATAAATGTTGTTGCTGTCAGTGAGGAGCTCATGAACATCCAAACGACAGCGATGAAAACGTTCAATAGTATTTGAAATGCCATCGACATTCACTCCTCACTTTAGCACCGCATCAATATAGATGGATGGTTGTAGTAATACGTCTGTAGCGTCTGTCATGAACGGCATGAGCCATTCTGTGCCGACACCATAGAAGATAGACAGCACAACTAAGATGACTGCTGGGAGCATAAGACGCTTGTATGTTTGATTGCTCGTCTTCGGATACGATGTAGCAGGGATCTCCCCCCAGAACGCATAGATGAAAATGCGGATGACCGATAACAGGACGACGAGACTGGATGCCAATATGATGATTGCACCCCACACATTTCCTGCTTCAAACGCACCTTGTACGATTAATAGCTTCCCTACAAATCCACTTAATGGTGGAATACCTGCTAAACCGAACGCTGCAACCAAGTACACCCATCCGAGTGGGGCATGCGTTTTCATAAGTCCACCCATCTTACGTAAATTGGAAGTACCTGTCACGTAAATGATGATGCCGATCAGGAGGAAAAGAGCCGCCTTGATCAACATATCGTGTATCAAATAAAACACAGCACCCGAAACACCTGGTTCGTTCATTTGCGCTGCGCCATATAAAATGACGCCGACTGCAATGACAATGTTGTAAATAATAATTTGTTTTAAGTCAAAATACGCTAATGCTCCGATACAGCCAATTAAAACAGTCAAGATCGCGAGCACCATTAAAATCTCGTGCGTAACGGCAGTGTCATGAACGAAAAACAATGTGTACGTTCGCATAATGGCATAGACACCGACTTTCGTCAGTAACGCACCAAAGAGGGCAAGCACGGGAATTGGCGGTGCTGCATAGGCGTTCGGAAGCCAGAAGTGCAACGGGAAAATAGATCCTTTTATCCCGAAAACAATGAGCATCAGTACAGCGATGACTGTTACAATGCCAGGCTGTTGGATGTCTGCGATCTTTACGGAAATGTCAGCCATATTCAATGTTCCAACGACGGAATACAAATAGGCAACTGTAATAACGAAAAATGCAGAAGACACGACATTTATCAATATGTACTTGATTGATTCACGTAATTGCTTCTTCTCTCCACCAAGGCCGATCAATACGTACGAAGCAATGAGTAACACTTCAAAGAAGACAAACAAGTTGAAAATATCGCCTGTTGTAAATGCGCCATTCACGCCTGTTACCATGAACAGCATTGCAGGGTAGTAAAAGAAACGTTCCCTTTCTTTGCCGATGGATGAAAAGCTGTAAATGACAACAAACAGTGTTAATACGAGTGTTGTCGTGACGAGTAAGGCAGAAAACATATCCGACACCATGGAAATACCAAATGGAGCCGGCCAACTACCGAGCGTCACGGATTGTACCCCTTCTGTATGAACTGTTTTTACAAGCCACAAGGAAGCGCCTAAGCTAACAATGACACCAATAAGGGTGAGTACCCGCTGTACTTTCACTTGCTCTTTAAAGAACAACAAGGCAATCGCGAAAAAGAAAGGGAGAATGATCGGGAATAATAATAGATTAATCATGTTCGTCATTTCCTTTCAATTGATTCATATTATCGGTCTTATGCACTGCATACGCCCGATACGCAACGACTAAAATGAACGCCGTCACACCGAAGCTAATAACAATTGCCGTTAAGATAAGCGCTTGCGGCAACGGATCTGCATAATCTGTAACGCCTTCAGCCAAAACCGGAGGAGAGACACCGCCAAGTCCGCCCATTGTCAAGATGAGAAGATGAGCGCCGTGGCTTAACAGACCCGTTCCGATAATGATTTTCAAAATACTTCTCGACAAGATTAAGTAGACAGCAGCCATAAACAATATCCCGATGAGAATCGCCATTAATAACTCCATTACGAATCCCCTCCAATTGACTGGATAATGGTAATTGCAGAGCCTACAACAACGAGAAAGACACCCGCATCAAACAACATGGCTGTATGCAATGAAGTTTTCCCAAATAGCGGCAACGTGTAGTAATCAAAAGCATGCGTAAAGAACGGCACGTTAAAAAAGATGGCACCAGCTGCAGTGCCGAGAGCTAATACTAATCCGACAGCTGTCATGATGATGAAGTTAAACGGCAACGCTTTTTGGACTGTTTCCAAGTCGAATGCCAGTAATAGCAATACGATTGCGCCTGTCGTCAGCAATCCACCGACAAATCCTCCACCTGGCGTATAGTGGCCTGCAAAGAAGATGTGGATCGAGAAAAGGAAAATGATGAAAGTGATTACTTTAGTTGTCGTTTGTAAGATGACATCATTTGTTTTCATCAGTATTCTCCTTTCTTGCAAGTCGAAGTTTTATCATGCTGAATATCCCAAACCCTGCGATCGCCAACACGGCAATTTCAAATAACGTATCAAATCCACGGTAATCCACTAAGATGACGTTAACAATGTTCCCGCCGCCTGCTTCCGTCTTCACGGTATCTTTGTAGTACTGTGAAATCGAATCGACAAGTTTCGTCGAATGTGCAGATAAAGCAACTAATGTGACAGTCACACCGACACCGAGCGCAATGATTGCATTCAACAGTTTGTTCGGCTTCGTTTCACCGTGATCGGAAAGCTTTGGCAAATGCTGAAATGCCAACAAGAACAGTGCAACAGAAATCGTCTCGATAACGAGCTGTGTAAGGGCTAAGTCAGGTGCTTTGAAGATGACAAAGAACAACGCCACTGAGTAACCGACAGCTCCAAGTGAAATAATCGCACTCAGTCTCGTCTTAGATAGCAACACAAATGCGACTGCCAACAAAAGGATAATGGCATTAATGACGCCATACGTACTAATGTCCGAGAAGCTGTCCATATCGACGACAAATGCATCTTTCATGAAAAGCACTACAATCGTCAGAATCGACAAGAACGCAAACGTGTAAATTAAATACGAACGAATGAGTCCCGTCATATACAAGCGGGAAATTCGATTCATTCCTTTTTCACTGAACAACATCGTCGAATCGTATAAAGCATTCAACGTTAAATAGTTCGGTTGGACAGCATAGAATTTCTGCCATTGCGCTAATGATAAGTAGAGCAGTGCTCCTATTAAAATTACAGCGACAGTCATCCAAAGCTCTGGGGCATCAAACCCATGCCATGCTGACACATGAATGGCCACTTCGGACGGGTGGCTATATTGGTAAGGCTGAATCGCTGTGACAGCTGGTTTTACAAGCCATTTACCAACTAGATTTGGAATGAAGAAAATCGTAACAACAAGCGACGCCAAAATCATTGGAGATACGAGCATACCAATAGGTGCCTCATGCGGTTGAACCGGTAATGGCTCGTCCTTGCGCTTACCTGCAAACGTTCTAAAGACAAAGTAGCAGCTATAAATGAACGTGAACACACTCGCAATCCATGCAACGATCGGGAATAAGATGCCCCACGTATCAAAATTGAACATTTCGAAGTTTCCGATCGCCAACATCGCCGTTAAAAACATTTCTTTACTGAGGAATCCATTGAATGGTGGGACACCGGCCATAGACATAGAGCCAATGAACGCGACCGTAAAGCTAATTGGCATAATGCTCATTAACCCACCTAGCTTGCGAATATCCCGCGTACCCGTTTCATGGTCAACGATTCCTGCAATCATAAACAAACTACCTTTAAATGTTGCATGGTTAATTAAATGGAAAATCGCTGCGAACATGGCGAAGGTAAACATCTTTTCATTCGAATGAAATGTAATTGCACCTGCTCCAAGTAACGACATAATTAAACCAAGCTGACTCACAGTAGAGAAAGCCAAAATTGCTTTCAAATCTGTCTGTTTTACAGCGAAGAAGGAGCCCCAGAATAATGTGAGCAATCCAATTCCGGTAACAAGCCAAATCCACACTTCGGAAGCAGCGAAAATAGGGGTAAATCTAGCAACTACATACAATCCTGCTTTTACCATCGTAGCAGAGTGCAAGTATGCACTTACAGGTGTAGGCGCTTCCATCGCATCGGGCAACCAAATGTAGAAAGGGAACTGTGCGGATTTTGTAAAAGCACCGAGCAAGATGAGTACTAACGCTAACGTAAAGAACTCATGTCCGACAAACGTCGAGGATTGAGCAATCAGCTCACGAATGGAAAAGCTTCCACCCATAATGCCAAGGAGGATAAAACCACCGAGCATCATCAATCCACCAAAAACTGTGATCATCATCGATTTTAATGCACCGAAACGTGAACGATCACGTGTGTACCAATAACCGATTAACAGGAATGAGGAAATTGACGTCAATTCCCAGAACAAATAAAGAGAAATGACATTGTCGGATTGAACGACACCGAGCATTGCGCTCATAAAAATAAGAAGGTAGACGTAAAAATTGCCTAACTTCTCACGTGTCTTATCCAGGTAAAAGATGGAGTACAAAACGACTAACGCACCAATTCCAGTAATAAGGAGAGAGAACAAAAGACTAAGCCCATCTAAATAGGACACAATTGAAATTCCTAGAGATGGAATCCATTGCAATTCAGATACGGCATGTCCACCATCCATAGTTGTTCCGATAAACGTTGTATAATAAAGGAATAACAGAACAGGGATGAATAGTACAAACCAACCAGTATGTATGCCTTTTACACTCCGATACAAAGAAGGAATGAACAAGGCGGCCGCAATCGGCAGGAATATCAGCAATACAAATTCCAAGAAAATCCTCCTTCCAATGAATGAATCATTATTCGTACATTGTTTAAAAGTATAACGTAAAATGAACGCTTTTGCATCGGTAACACGCCGACTTTATTGCACGATTCGCTTCTCTTCCTATATTATAGGGAGGGTAAAATATTTGTTTTTTTGAGGTGCTTCATGAAAAATCCCTATCTTTTCGGCTATTTGCCCTTTTTGACAATTACGCTATTCAGTTTAACATTCGGTGTGTATATGGTTGGCATTTCCATGGAGTTCTTTAGCCAAGTGGGCTTATACACCGGAATGCGTGAATTCATGACAGACACACAGCTACGGCTATTCCTCCTGCTCATCTATTCACTCATTTTTTTCATGATTTTGTCCGCTATGAAACTCATTGATGAAACGATTCATGAAACCGCGATGCTTTTCTTTTCAAAGGATGCCGCAGGGGAGTCCTATTACGAAGCAAAAAGCGGGAATGTCATCTATTTTTTTGGTGCGCTCGCTTCTGTAGCAGGAATCCAATCTTTAAAAATCTTACTGGCAATCTTCCTTCTTACAACATTCATCTACTTTGTATACCGTGTGTTTATACTAAGCAAATTTTTAACCGTTATACATACGATCAGCTTATTGTTTTTCGAAATCCTCGTTTGGGCAGTCTTCCTGTCCGTAATCGTCTATGTCATTCTAAAGCTATACAACGGTATGCTAGCAAGCCTTCCAGTTTCATAGAAGAAAAGAACATGATGAAAAACCGCAAGAATCCTCCTGCGGTTTTTCTAGGCGTTACGGATGACTTTCTGAACTCAATGCATTAAAAGCTTGTAAATGAATTTTTACTTTGCTGTATTTCTCAATTGATGCGGGTTTGTCAAATCCGATCCAAACCGCGGTCGTGTACGCATCATTCAACCCGGCAACCCATAAATCCTTATACCGATCCGTAGTTCCCGTTTTTGCACCTGTATACGTCGTTCGATACGTAATGCCTTTTCCAGTCCCGTTTACAACTACATCTTCAAGCAATGTGCGGATAGTTGCCGTAGTGGACGGAGACCAGACTTCTACAGGTTGCTCTTCCCACCGATAGAGAATGTCACCAGATCGGCTTTTCACCGTCCGTATGGCGTGAGGCTCCACGTACGTTCCGTCAACGAAACTGGAATAAGCGGATGCCAGTTCCAAGGGCGTAACACCCACTTGAAAACCACCGAGTGCTGCAGGGTATGTGTAATCGGCTTTCGTAATATGCTCGAACTGAAACGGTTGTAAGTAGCCAAATGCCTTTTCGATGCCAACTTTTCGAAGCAATCGGACAGCTGCTGTATTATGGCTATGCCGGAACGCTTCCTTCAACGTAGTCGTTCCATATGTGTATCCACCAATGTTTTGAGGACAGTAAGCACCGATACAAATAGCGCTACTATCGATGGGCGTTCGCTCGTTATACGGTCCGCTTTCAAGATAAGGAGCATAGACGAGCAAAGGCTTCATTGCGGACCCAGGTTGCCGTATAGCTCGATAAGCTCGATTAAAATCACCTTTTTGAAAGTCCTTTCCACCATACAGACTAACAATTTCCTTCGTCACATTGTCAATAACGACGGCTCCTGCTTGTAAATCCTTAGGCGTTACCAAAGCAGACATCCGTGCTTCATCGCTTCGTTGCTTTTTTGAATGAAGTGCCGTCTCAATTTGAATGCCACTCGTCATCACTTCTGCGGTTCTGCGTTTTAACGCATCTTTATGTAGCTGCTTTTCATCGTCCGTTTTTGCTTGCCGGATTTTATGCTCAAACCCTTCCACTCTACCAATCAATTTCTCTAATTCAGCTAATACATAAGAGCTGTACATCGTATGTTCATTAGCTTTTCGTTTCACATGAAGTTGAATCGGCTCTTGTTGTAAGGCTGTCGCTTCTTCCGCTGAAATGATATCATTGTTCGCGAGTACCGATAAAAGCAGTTCCTGCCTCTTTTTTGTCTTGTCAAAATGCTTCAATGGATCATAGCGGGAAGGATTATTTGGAATCGCAGCAAGAAAAGCTAATTCCGCATGCGTCAATTCGCTAATCGGTCGACTGAAATAAAACGTTGCAGCTGCACCTATTCCATATGCTTGATTGCCAAAAAACATTTCGTTCATATACATTTCAAGGATTTCCTCTTTTGAAGCGTGTTTCTCCAATTCAGCTGCATAAAGGAGCTCCTTGAATTTCCGTTCATACGTCTTTTCATTCGTTAAAAATCGCATGCGCACAACTTGTTGCGTAATTGTCGACCCCCCTTGTTGCAGATCATCATTTACGGCATTCACCGCAAAAGCTCTGAAGATCGCTGCAATGTCATATCCACGGTGTTCAAAAAATCCTTTATCTTCACTCGTCAGGAATAAATCTCTCGCGAAGAGGGGGATTTCATCGAGCGTAAGCGGTTGTCTCCATTCCACATATTCTTCCGCGAAGACCCGGCCATCCCGATCGGTCATCGATATAGGAATGGGTACAAAAGGCTCTGTTAATGCAATCGTATTGTGCATGCTGTCCTGTAATTGCTTGCTATCGTTCCATTCTTTCACAATCCCTTGTTGGATCACATATAAGAGAGGGAACAGGAGTAGGATGAGGAGTAAACCTGTTACTTGTCTCACGTAGAACCCCCTTTCTATAAAAAATATAGCACATTTCCATAACAGAAATGTGCTGAAATTTACGTATGTGCTTTCTGATCTTCATCTGCCAAAAAGTCTTCGAAATCCTGTACGGGTTTTCTTTTTGCATAATAAAGAAATGCAAATCCCACCATAAACAAGAGTCCGGTTAAGATGAACACTGACGAGATACCGACAAATCCACTGATAATCCCACCAAACATTGGACCGATAATGTTGCCGAGGAATCGGAAACTCGTATTGTAACCCATTACTTCACCTTGAATGTCAACAGGTGCTTCACGTCTGACAAGCGCTGTTGTAATTGGGATCATCCCACCAATCGCAATTCCGAATAACAGACGCCAAATCATGAGATGCCAAATCGAAGATACAAACGCTTGCGGGACGATAAAGATGAATGACAGAACGAGTAGCGCCCCCAACACCTTTTCATACCCAATGTCATCGCCAAGTTTGCCCCATTTGCGTGCGAACAAAAGGTTTCCGACTCCAGCAGCACTGAACGTCAACCCTGCAAGGAAAGCGACATCATTTGAATCTGTTAATTCAGCGACATAGAGCGATAAGAGCGGCTGGATACTAAAGTTCCCAATTTGAATTAACGCTGTTACAATCATGACATTGAGCATAAGCCGATGATGCAACAATCCTGAAAGAATCGTTTTCCGCGAATAATGAACGGCTTTTTCGTTTTTCACTTTCCGTTGTTCATTAATGCCGAAAAGCACGATCAGCGCAGCGATGACAACAGAAATCGACGTAATGATAAACGTGTATTTGAATCCGAACGCATCTGCCATCAATCCACCTAAAACAGGTCCAAACAACGTCCCAGTCACGCTGCCCATTTGTAGCGTCCCAAGCTTTTTCCCTGCCTCTTCACGAGACGTCTGCGATGAAACGAACGCCAATGAGGTAGGAATGAATCCGGTCACAACACCATTGAAGAGTCGGAGAACAAAAAACGCTTCCACCGAGTGAACGAACCCCATTAAAAAGACGGACGTCGCAATCCCAAAGCCATTTATTAATAGAATTGGTTTAAATCCATATTTGTCGGCAATCCTTCCCCAAATCGGTGACATGATTAACGCGGTGATAAATGTCGCCCCGAAAATTAGCCCGGACCATTTTTGGACATATGCATCCGAATGATTGCCGAATGTCTCAATATACAAAGATAAAAAAGGCATAATCATCGTCATTGTGCCAGCAACTAAAAAGTTCGCAAACCATATGATGATAAAATTCCGTTTTTGAATCGTCATGTTAACCCTGCTTTCATGTACAATGCCGTCATGTTCGTCGACAAAAGTCATCCCAAAACAGAATTCCCTCTGCCGCAATACGTTAAACGCTCTATTGTACTGGATACAGTATAAATCAATTCGGGAGTCGAAGGAAGTTTCTTGCTTATCCATCGAAAAACGAAAAGGGATATGGTAAACTAAATCAGGGTGAATGAAAATGAAAAAATCGACACTAGCATTGGTTATGGCAATGGTCATGATTTTTGTTGCTGCTTGTGGTCAAAGTAAAGACGAGCAAGTCGATAAACAACCAACAAATAATAATGACTCGACGAACGCATCAGGCGATTCGACAAATGAGGAGGCCGAAAGTATGTATCCACAATTATCAACTGAAGTAGCAGCAAATGAAGCATTGGTCGTTATGAACACAACGATGGGGCCAATCAAAATTAAACTATTCCCGGAGCAAGCGCCAAAGACTGTAGAAAACTTTCTGACGCATGCTGAAAACGGCTATTACGACGGCATCATCTTCCACCGTGTAATTAATAATTTCATGATCCAAGGTGGAGACCCAACAGGTACAGGTATGGGTGGAGAAAGTATATACGGTTCTTCTTTTGAAGACGAATTCACGATGAACCTCTTTAACCTTAGAGGTGCGCTATCAATGGCGAACGCTGGTCCAAACACAAACGGTAGCCAGTTCTTCATCGTTCAAGCATCCAGTGCACCAGGTAGTTCAAACCAATTGAAACAAGGTGGCTGGCCGGAAGAAATCGCTGATGCATACGCTGAAATGGGTGGAACACCACACCTTGACCAAAAACATACAGTATTTGGACAAGTTATCGAAGGTATGGATGTAGTGGACAAAATCGCTGCAGCAGAAACAGATCGTTCCGACAAGCCGACAGAAGAAATCTCAATCGAATCGATTGAAATCTTGCAGAAATAATCCAACCAGTAAGGAAGTGTCCGTAAATGAACGTTATCCTTATGCCGTTCCTTTACTTTCCAGAGGATAAATCCGAATACATCCCGGCATTTTTCTCCTTCGTTTTTTTCATGATTCTTCTCATCCTCACATTCATGTGGATTAAGAAAAACTCAAAAAAACAAGAAGAAGAAACACGCGAACTCGAAGAACGCATTCTTCGCGAACGCCGTGAAGCCCGTGAAAAACACCAACAATCCCACGAATAAACGAAAGGACATCCGCCACTAATAAATGTGGCAGGTGTCCTTTTTGCATGTCTTTTATTATCTACATTCACATCTTTGTTAAATCGCGAACAAAAAATATGTGCCGGTAGCAAAAAAATTAAGCCCGCGCTCAAGAACTGGTCCCGCGCGCTCAAGGAAGCGTAATCCGCGCTCAAGAACCAGCCCCGCGTGCTAAAAAACCGCTTCTCCTTCGCAAAAAGAAAGCAATTTCCATTCCAACGACAAATTGACTTAAAGCATGTGGCAAAAAAATCAATCCATCAAGCTACCTTTGACACACGCCGCATACACAATAAAAAAGAAGAATCCAAGAACGGATTCTTCTGAAAAACGTTAAGCTTGCATTGCAGTTATGAAGCGCTTCACGCCGTCTTCCACTACAGAACGAGGCGTTGCGATGTTCATTCGTAGGAAACCTCTGCCTGCTTCACCATACTTCGTGCCTGGCTCAAGCGCAAGTTTTCCGTTGTTTAATAATTTGTCCATCATATCTTCTTCCGATAAACCCGTTCCTCGGTAATCGATCCATAACAAATAGGTTGCCTCAGGTTTTTGAATGGCGATACCCGGTACAGCTTTCGGCAATTCATTGATGACATAATCCATGTTTGTTGAAAGTGTTTCAAGTAGTTCATCTAACCAAGCTTCACACTCCGTGTAAGCTGACTTGAGCGCGGAAGCAGCAAAAGCGTTCAACTCCATTTGTCCGTGTGCCATTGCATTTTTCTGTAAGGCAGTTTTTAACTCTTCGTCGCTTGTAATCATGATGGCAGCTTGTACACCAGCCAAGTTAAAAGTTTTTGTCGGAGCGACACACGTGACAATTTTTTCACCTTCTTCTTCAGCGAGTTTGGCAAGTGGAATATGTGTTGCACCTGGTAACACGAGGTCGGCGTGGATTTCATCTGAAAGCACGAGCACGTCATATTGGTTACAGAGACGTAAAATTTGTCGTAAATCCGCTTCTGACCATACGATACCTGCCGGGTTATGTGGATTACATAATATGAAGATTTTAATATCTTGTTGCAAACATTTTTCGAATGCTTCAAAGTCGATTGAGTACGTCCCATTGTCTTCAAGGAGAGCACATTCGACAATGTTCCGCTCTTGATGACCCGGTACGTTGAAAAACGGAGGATAGACAGGCGTCGTAATGAGAATGTTGTCGCCTTTCTTCGAAAATGTTTCTACTACCGTTGCAATAGCAGGCACAACACCATGATGGAAGAGCATCCAATCATTTTGTGTTTCCCATCGGTGACGAGAAGACAACCAAGAACGTACAGCATCCTTGCACGTTTCGCATATGTATGAATAACCGAAAATGCCATGATCTAAGCGCTCTCTCATCGCTTCAATAATTGGCGGTGGAGCAGGGAAATCCATATCCGCGATCCACATCGGTAAAATTTCTTCCGCGTTTTCCACCCCGTAAACGGCTTCCATATTACCCCATTTCACGGAACGCGTATTTTTACGGCTAATGACTTGTTCGAACGCATTCATCTCAAAAACCCCTCATTTCCTTTTTTCTTTTACATTACTATGTTATCATAAATGAAAGAAAAGAAAAAAATAAGGTGACTTGACGTGCAAACTATGGACATGAACAAAAAAGCTGTCTTACTACTAGAAGATTGGGATCCTTTCAATATGGGGCGGAAGGCGTATGAGCACGAAATTGCTGATGTCGTCTCAGAACTCCAGTTGCTCGATCATCCGACAGATTTAGCAAAACGGATTAGAGAAATCTATGAACATTCCTATGAACTATGGATTCCGTTAGAAAAGTGCATGCAAATAGCATATAAGTTGTTCGCAATAAAGTACGAAGCGAAATGCATCGTATAACGAAAGAAAGATTGTTAGGATAAAGAAAAATTATTACCGCCCGAAGCGTTAGGATACCTGCTTCAGGCGGTTTTTTATGTTCTTCATTAAAAGGATGAAACAATCAATTGAAATCCCTCGTATCATGAGCAGAGGGGAAAGAGAGTGAGGGTGACACATGGAAGAAACGGACTTGATCCAGAAAGCGCAGAACGGAGATCGGTCAGCTTTCACAGAATTAATGAATCGTTATTACCGGACTGTTGAAAAATTTGCTTATCAATGTGGTGTCCGTGTTGATGATATTCCGGATGTTACACAGGAGGTCTTCATAAAGCTCTATCGATTCTTACCGCAGTTCAATCAACAGCGATTTACGACATGGTTATACAAAATTACACTGAATGCTGCTCGGGATTATTACCGAAAAGCAGGTCGGGAGACGGACAAAGAAGAACGGGTTAAAAAGGACATGAGTACGGTCGCACATCAGTCAGCAGAGAAACACGTGCTCCTTTTTGAAGAAGATCAGGAATTGCATAACGCGATATTGCGTTTAGATGAAAAATACCGAATTCCACTCATTTTGTTTTATTTCCAAGACTTGTCGTACCAACAAATTTCGGAAGTGTTGAACGTGACGATGGCAGCTGTGAAAACGAGGATTTTCAGAGCAAAGGATGCATTGAAAAAGGAAATTGAAACGACTGGAGGTGTATCACATGAGCAATGATCATTTTGAGAAACGAATGGAATTCTTGAAAAAGTCCTATGAACGTATTCCTTCGACTTTCGATCCGGAAGAAGTATTCAAGAAAATCGATGCGGAACATCCTCCTGCACCTGTTGAACAGAAACCTGTTAAAAAAGGTGGATTCAGACAGCGTATAACGGTTTTAGCTGTAAGCGTTGCGAGTGTATTCATCATCGGTTTCATTGCCAATGACGTCCTTGATGGAAATAACCAAAATCCGAACGAAGAAAATTTGGAAAGCGGAGAAATTGATGCCTACATCGAAGAACTGAAACAACAATTTGAAGTGGAAAAAGAAAAGCGTAGAGAGATGTTGCAGTTGGATGAAGAGCATTTTAGAATGTATGCCCAATCTAATTCAATCTCAATTTTGGATCATAAGACTTTCATACAGTCTGTTAAACAGGATGGAAATGCAAATGAGCGATTGCAAGAAGTCTACAACCAAGCAATCGAAGAACTAAAAACGCCCGCCGAAATGATTCAAGACGTGAAACGCAATCCGCTTCGAGAGGATGAAGAAGCGAGTATTGCATTCTTGAATAGCTACCGGGAAAAAGTCAAGAGATTGCAAACCATTTACGATCAAATCATAGAAGAGAACAAAACGGCAATTGATGCCTATGAAGTGGATCCATCTGCTGATAAAGCCGATGTCATGATGACGAGTAAAAACAGTTTTCCAGAGCCGTTACAAAATATCATCAACACAATGAAAGAACAATCAATCCGGTTAACTACAGAGAAATATTCAGGTGATATTAAATCAAGTTTTTATTTATCTAGATCGGTCGATGAGCTTCCATCGAACTTGCATCACTTCACGAACGCTTATATGAACATGCTAGCAGATGAACCGTATTTATATGCAGGGGTGTTAAATGATACTGTTCCTAAAACGGTCGGAACGTTGCAGACGATGGAGGAGACGTTAATGCATGTACAGGAAGATCCGTCCTTGTACCCTGTCATGAAATCGTATTTCATAACGCTTTTTAATCACATTGTAAAAGGAAATGAAAAGACAAAGTTATTTGATGCAGATGGTAGGTTACTACCTGAATACCAAGAAGCTTGGACCAATCTATCGTATAGTGGAAACGCAACACCATTGACCTATCTTATGAGGCCGATTGTTAAAGAGATGAAGGCTTCAGATTGGCGGCAATCAGAGCATTGGGATTCACTCAACTATAATGATCTAGAAGAAGCACTCGTCCTCTATCGGGAAGGGGTGTTAGAAGAATACATGTATGGTGAAATGCCTGTATTCGAGGAGAAGACGGTTGTCCTGCCAAATGAGGCATTTGATCAGGAAGTTAAAGAACTCTACAGCGCATTCAAAAAGTCGTATGACAAGTCCGTGTTAAAAGGGATCTCACCTGTGCATATTGTAGGAATCTTTAACTACGCAAATGAAGTCGAAGACCCCAAAACGATGTATCGACTATTCAATGAAAATTATGGAGATATGTCGGAAACAGGTTTCTCAGAGGAGCAATATATCGACTTTTACCGAAAAGGTCTCTCCTTATTTAGAAACGCAACAGATATTAAATTTACAAATGAAAACATAAATCGTTACGAACATGCACTTTATGGTTTTGTTACGATTAACAATGGTGCGGAAGTTAAAAATTCAGTACATCTCACATATGGTGAAGATGATGTATGGAAAATTAGAGACATGTATCTTGAGAAACTTCCATCGTACGAACAATCACCCGAAATACCAATTGACGAGATGACACTTAAGCATATGAAAGAGCTCTATGAAACCTTTAAAGAGTCGAGAAATCCAGCTAACTTATACGGAGAAGTAGCGTTGACAATAATGAGCCTCTATTTATACGCAGGATCTTTACAAGATTATGAAACACAATATGCATTGATTTATCAAGAATACGGTGCGGATTTAATTGAGAAGTCGGCATTTGTCGAAAATGGTGATCGATACAAATTTCCGTATGCAGAAGATATGTATACATCTATGTCTTTTAAAGGCCTTGAAGAAGATAAAGATGGTAACTGGCCAGGTATTGCCACGTTTACTGTCAATCAGGAAAAGTATCCTCAAATGCCAGCGACTCAAGAATTCCATATGCTTTGGACCGACGACGGTTGGCGCGTCAATGTTAATCACTTAAAATAAACAAAAAAGACTGCGAATTCTGCGGTCTTTTTCTATATTCTTTGTTATAGTAAAGAAAGGGATGTTTTGGAAAGCAGGGGGAGAGTACATGAATGAAGAGAAGCAACCAACCTTAGAGACGGATAAAGAGTCTTCTTTGGAATGGATGCGCCTGATGTTGCCGCATATGGAACGTCTCGCAATCCAATATGGGCTAAGACCGCAACAAGCTGCAAACTTTGTAGAAACTGTGTTTCAAAAGTTGTATGAAAACAGAAGTGAAGCATTGCATGAGGATGATACGATTAGAATCTTGCTCGGTCGATTAGAGGACGTTACCATTCATCCGTCCGATGAAAAACTCTTTGCATTTAAAGAAGACGAGGTTTTGCATAACCGCATTATTGATTTACCAAAAGAAGTTAGGCTGCCTTTAATCCTGAATCAGTTTCATGATAAATCTCCAGCACAAATTGCGGAGATTCTAAACGTGCCAACAGGAGTAGTGGAAACAAAACTTGCTGAAGCTTTTCAGCAACTGGATGAACCGAACCTAGAAAAAAAGTTGGAGTTTTTACATACGTCTTATGGAAGATTGCAAACTCTTTATGATGAAGACCGGATATTCACACACACTACACATCATTCAATTGAGCCGACAAAATTAAAGGGGAAAAAACCGAAACGAAAGACGTTAGCGATGTGGAGTTTAGGCGTCGCCATGTTATTCACGTTACTTTTTGTATCTGTAACAAATAGTGAAGCCTATCAAAAATCCGCCAGTGAGAAATTCATCGAAACATACAAAGAGGAATTTGAGAAAGAGATCGCCAAACGTCTCGAACTCGCTGGATTGACGAAACGAACAGCGATTACTATGAATCATTATGATATGTATGGTGAAGACACAAGGTTAAGTTTTAAAGATTGGTTACGAGCATTAACAAGAGAGTTAGAAGAAAATGGTAAAATAGATAGAAGAAAGGCGAAAGAAGACTACGCAGCTCTCATTAATGAGTTGAAGTTGCCATCAGAGTGGATGGCAGAATTAAAGAATAAACCTTTAGTCAACGATCGGACAGCGAGTATAGCGTTTATTGGGAATTTATTTGGTAGTTCGTCCATGCTTATTCAATCTTATTCAGCTATCCTTCAGGATCACGAAGATATCATACCTACTTATGAATGGAACGACAATGGCGAGGTGATCGTCCAAACGTTAGCTGAAAACGAAGAAGGTTACCCAAAACAGCTTCAAGATGCATTAAAAGGAATGAAGACACAAAATATTACTGTAGTCGCACATGACAGTATGTTCTACTATCCGCAGTTTGGGGATGAACAGCTTTTCAAAGATATTCAAAACAAATTACATCCGAGTGTACGTGAATATGTGAATCTATTAATGGGCGGTTTTGAAGAGATCGTTCAAAAGCCGCTCGACGAACAAGTTGATCTGCTTTTTTTCGTTGAAGACGATTTAATGGGCGATGAAATAACGGGACTATTCTCTAACGAATTCGTTGAACAACTGATTGTATCGTCATATATTTGGCTTTTTTACTCAATACTCGGCCTTGAATTTGAATCCATGGAACGAAGTTATGACCTTACAGGAGACATTAAACCGGAATATCAAAAAGTGTGGTATCAAATTGCGGACCGTGAACAACCATCGCCAGCAGCTACAGTCATGACAACCGTCATTGAAAATATGGAGGAGGAAGGTTGGTCACGGAATACACTGGATAATCAAAATAGCTATATGGAAATTTATAATCTTATTTGGCCCATTATCCACGAAAAGAAAGAAAATAATAAGTGAAATTTTCCGACTGCTTTGCCAAATTTTTGTTGTGAAAGGGCTTTCTATGGTATAATTATTGATGGCCGCATAGGCAAATTCGATAGATGTAGATTGGGAGCTGTTTCGCATGGGCAGAACATACGAAGTGGGGGAAGAGCTGACTGGTAAGGTAACGGGCATCCAGCCATATGGCGCATTCGTGGCATTGGATGAAGAGACACAAGGACTCGTCCATATTTCGGAAATCACGTACGGTTTTGTCAGAGATATAAATGAGTATCTTGCTGTAGGCGACGTTGTAAAAGTGAAAGTACTGGAAGTGGATGAAGACGCAGGTAAAATCAGTTTGTCCATTCGGGCATTGCAAGAAGCGCCACCCGCCACACAAAAACCGAGCCGACCCCGAAAATCATTGCAAGACAAAGTAAAAGAGCATGACGCAGAAGGATTTAACTCGTTAAAAGACAAACTAAAAGACTGGATTACACGGTCTGGTTATTAAAAAATGGGAGTAGGCTTAATCGCCTCTCCCATTTTTTAGCTTTCGTAAACGATATTGAAGATTTTGCCTACTCATTCCAAGTGCTTGCGCCGTTTTGGTAATATTATCTTCATGCAACTTCATTGCTTTTTGTAAGTAATACGCTTCCGCATCTTTTAAATATTGATCGAGTGGCAATAAATCTTTCTGGTGTTGGACAACAAAATCCGTGTCTTGTAAAGGTGTGTCGTTCAATCCATTGCTTTTCATCCGAAAATGCAAAGGCAACATATCGTATGTAATGACCGACTCTGTACTTGCAAGCGACGTAATTTCGTCTAAAAGAAACTCAAGTTCTCGCATATTGCCTGGCCATTCATATCGTAAAAACAATTCCTCGACTTCTGTAGTTATTCCTTCTAGGGAAGAACCAAACCGCTCTCTTCTCTTCGCTAAATACGAAGTAATGAAAGCAAGTATGTCCTCTTTTCGTTTCCGCAATGGGGAAATGCGAATTGCAAAAGAAGCAAAAAAGTAATACAGATCTTTCAATAAAGCTCCTTTAGCGATCAGTTCAACAGGGTCATCGCCGATACTTGCGATGAATTGATTGCCAGGTTGTACCGCCTTTTTTAGAAAAGAAAACAGTTTCTGTTGAAGTGGTATGGATAATAAATCAATCCGATCACAAAATAACGTGAATGCATCATGTTCAGTTAAGTCTTCATCCAATCGATCGATGAGCGACTCGTCTGAACGATGACAAAAAAGTGTATAGAAAGGACCGTTTACAGGAGAAAATTCATTATGAATACTCTCCGCCAGTAAATCTTTTCCTGTACCAGATTCACCAATTAGCAACACGGGTAGTTTTGCTTGAGAGGCTTTTAGTGCAGTAGAAACAACCGCTTGCATTTCTTCCGATGCTGCAATAATTTGATTGAACGTTACAGGGTCACTATTTTTTCGGAGGGGATGAAGAATAAATTTCTCAAGAGCTGTTACATCTCGTGCAATTTCCACAGCACCGATTAGTTCCCCATTGCTAAAGACGGGATACGTATCGTTAATGGTCGTAATTTCGTTTCCTTTGCGGTTCCAATATGTCTGTTTCACATTCAACTGCTCTATACCGCTTTGCAACACTTTTAACAATGTACTTTCTTCTTGATTAAAATTAAATAGCTCAATTATTGATCGATCTGCAACTTCTTCCAGCTCTAATCCTTCAATGGCTTTCATTTTATGATTGTATATGACCGTACGGCCGTTTTTATCAATTGCATGGATTCCTACACCGGCACGATTCACTGCAAATTCATATAAAGGAAAGAGGGCTTTTTCGATTTTATCCATCATCAAAAACACCTTCCGTGTACTTTTTTTCGTGATTTAAATAAAAACACTTGAAATGTGCAACAATCTCTTGCATTATTATAAATGTAATCAAAGATTAAATGCAAATTTTTTTTGCGTATCATAACGGAGGAGGAGTAACATGATTCCATACAAACACGAACCATTTACAGATTTTACACAAGAAGAAAACAAAAAAGCCTTTTTAGACGCTCTACAAACAGTTGAAGGCTATCTTGGGCAAGATTACCCTCTAATCATCGGCGGCGAACGCATTATGACCGAAGACAAACTTGTATCGACAAACCCTGCGAACAAAGAAGAAATCGTCGGCCGTGTTTCAAAAGCGAGCAGAGACCTTGCTGAAAAAGCGATGCAAACTGCTGATGCAACATTCAACACTTGGAAAAAAGTAAAACCTGAATTCCGTGCAGACGTTCTTTTCAAAGCTGCTGCAATCGTACGTCGTCGCAAACATGAATTCTCTGCGCTTTTAACAAAAGAAGCAGGTAAGCCATGGAACGAAGCGGATGCAGATACTGCAGAAGCAATCGACTTCTTAGAGTACTATGGCCGTCAAATGTTGAAACTAAAAGACGGTATGCCAGTTGAAAGCCGTCCAGGTGAGTTCAACCGTTTCGACTACATTCCTTTAGGTGTAGGTGTTGTCATCTCTCCATGGAACTTCGCATTCGCGATTATGGCAGGTACAACAGTAGCTGCACTCGTAACGGGTAACACAGTTCTATTGAAACCAGCATCAACAACACCAGTTGTTGCATATAAATTTATCGAAGTATTAGAAGAAGCAGGTATGCCTGCAGGCGTAGTGAACTACATTCCAGGTTCAGGCGCTGAAGTTGGGGACTACCTTGTAGATCACCCAAGAACTCGTTTCATTTCTTTCACAGGATCACGCGAAGTCGGTTCCCGTATTTACGAACGTGCTGGAAAAGTGAACGAAGGCCAAATTTGGTTGAAGCGTGTTATCGCTGAAATGGGTGGTAAAGACACAATCGTTGTTGACAACGAAGCGGATCTTGAATTAGCTGCACAATCCATCGTGAAATCAGCATTCGGATTCAGCGGACAAAAATGTTCTGCTTGTTCACGTGCAGTCATTCACGAAGATGTATATGACCAAGTCGTTTCTAGAGTGGAAGAGTTAACAAAAGCATTGACTTACGGTGATCCAACAGACCAATCCAACTTCGCAGGTCCGGTTATCGACCAAGCTTCATTCGACAAAATCATGAGCTATATCGAAATCGGAAAAGAAGAAGGCCGTCTAATCGCTGGTGGAGAAGGCGACAGCTCAAAAGGATACTTCATTGCTCCTACAGTATTTGCTGACCTTGCTCCAGATGCACGCATCATGCAAGAAGAAATCTTCGGACCAGTTGTTGGTTTGACAAAAGCGAAAAGCTTTGACGAAGCAATTGAAATTGCAAACAACACAGACTACGGCTTAACAGGTGCTGTTATTACAAACAATCGCGCACATATCGAACAAGCGCGCGAAGATTTCCACGTAGGAAACTTATACTTCAACCGTGGATGCACAGGTGCAATCGTTGGTTACCAACCATTCGGTGGTTTCAACATGTCAGGTACAGACTCTAAAGCGGGCGGTCCTGATTACTTGCAACTTCACATGCAAGGTAAAACGACTTCAGAAACACTTTAATAACTAAGTGGAGGCAGTTCTCGGACTGCTTCCATATTTACATATCTTAAGGAGGGAATTAGATGTCAATTTCAGAAAAGTTGATTAACCAAACGAATAAATTTGGTGCAAATAACTACAATCCACTTCCGATTGTCATTTCAGAAGCGGAAGGTGTTTGGGTAAAGGATCCAGAAGGTAATAAATATATGGATATGCTTTCAGCGTATTCTGCGGTTAACCAAGGTCATCGTCACCCTAAAATCATTCAAGCGCTAAAAGATCAAGCGGACAAAGTAACCTTGACGTCACGCGCGTTCCACAACGATCAACTCGGCCCATGGTACGAAATGATCTGCAAACTATCTGGTAAAGATATGACATTGCCAATGAACACAGGTGCTGAAGCGGTAGAAACAGCTATTAAAGCAGCTCGTCGTTGGTCTTATGATGTGAAAGGTATCGCTGAAGACAAAGCTGAAATCATCGGTTGCACAGGAAACTTCCACGGTCGTACGATGACAGCAGTTTCACTCTCTTCTGAAGCAGAATACAAGCGAGGATTCGGTCCGATGCTTCCGGGTATTAAACTTGTTCCATTTGGTGATTTAAAAGCGTTGGAAGAAACGATTACACCAAATACAGCAGCATTCATCATCGAACCAATCCAAGGTGAAGCGGGAATTCTTATTCCACCAGCTGGCTACATGAAAGCGGCATTCGAGCTTTGTAAAAAGCACAATGTACTTTTCATTGCGGATGAAATCCAAGCGGGTCTTTGCCGTACAGGTAAAATGTTCGCAAGTGAGTGGGAAGACATCGAGCCAGATATGTACATCCTCGGAAAAGCACTAGGTGGCGGCGTATTCCCGATCTCTTGTGTCGTAGCGAATAAAGACATCTTAGGTGTGTTCAACCCTGGTTCACACGGCTCAACATTCGGTGGTAATCCGATGGCATGTGCAGTTTCAATCGCTTCTTTAGAAGTTCTTCTAGACGAGAAACTTGCTGAGAAATCATTGGAACTAGGAAATTACTTCGTAGAACAATTAAAGAAAATCAACCACCCTTCTATTAAAGAAGTACGTGGACGTGGCTTGTTCATTGGTGTTGAATTGACGGAAGCGGCTCGTCCGTATTGCGAACAATTGAAAGAGCTTGGATTGTTGTGCAAAGAAACACACGATACTGTAATCCGTTTTGCACCACCATTGATCATTACAAAAGAAGAATTAGATTGGGCTTTAGAACGCATCAACAAAGTTTTTGCAAGTTAATGAAATAGTACACAAAAACAGTGTGGACTATGGTACAATATGGGCGAAGTAGTAAGACATTATGAAATCAAAGAGGCGAACTTTTACATGACTGAAAACCTGAATCTGTTTACGTCTACGCAAGTTGTCATCAAGGAAGCACTTGACAAATTAGGCTACGATGAAGGAATGTATGATCTTCTGAAAGAACCTATACGTATGGTGGAAGTAAGAATTCCTGTCCGTATGGACGATGGGAAAGTTAAGGTGTTCACAGGATTCCGTGGACAACATAATGATGCAGTAGGACCGACAAAAGGTGGCGTTCGTTTCCATCCGCAAGTAAGTGCGGATGAAGTGCGCGCACTCTCAATGTGGATGACATTGAAAGCGGGTATCGTTGACTTGCCATATGGTGGCGGTAAAGGCGGTATTATCTGTGACCCACGTGAGATGTCTATGGGTGAATTGGAACGCTTGAGCCGTGGTTATGTACGAGCATTAAGTCAGGTTATGGGACCGACAAAAGATATCCCTGCACCAGACGTGTTCACGAATGCACAAATTATGGCTTGGATGATGGATGAATATAGCAGAATTGATGAATTCAACTCACCTGGTTTTATTACAGGTAAACCGATTGTTCTCGGTGGTTCTCAAGGTCGTGACCGTGCGACTGCTGAAGGTGTAACGATCATTATTAACGAAGCGGCTAAAAAGCGTGGAATTGATATGAAAGGTGCACGTATTGTCATCCAAGGTTTCGGAAACGCTGGAAGTTTCTTGTCAAAATTCCTGCATGACGCTGGAGCGAAAGTAATCGGTATTTCCGATGCTTACGGTGCATTGCATGATCCAAACGGATTGGACATTGATTACCTATTAGATCGTCGCGATAGTTTCGGTACAGTTACGACATTATTTGACAATACAATTTCTAACGAGGAATTATTAGAATTGGATTGTGATATTCTCGTTCCTGCTGCGATCGAAAATCAGATCACTGAAAAGAACGCTAACGATATTAAAGCGAAAATTGTTGTTGAAGCTGCGAATGGCCCAACAACATCTGAAGCGACTAAAATCCTTACAGAACGTGGCATTCTTCTCGTACCGGATGTTCTTGCGAGTGCAGGTGGCGTAACGGTATCTTACTTCGAATGGGTTCAAAATAACATGGGTTATTACTGGACTGAAGAAGAAGTTCGCGAAAGAATGACAACAAAAATGGTCGAGGCATTTGAAAATGTGTACAACGTAGCGTCTACACGTAACATTGACATGCGCCTTGCTGCATATATGATTGGTATCCGCAAAACTGCTGAAGCTTCCCGTTTCCGTGGATGGGCGTAAGCGAATGAATAGAAAAAGCATCTCCTGAACAGTTGGAGATGCTTTTTCATGCTTCTTCAGTTCCTGCTAGGGTGTTAGTTTCACGCTCTTCATAGCGCCAATGTTCAAATAGCAAGCCTAACGACAGTAAGCCAGAAATCCCAATCAGTACAAAAAAGAACCGAGCTAACGGTTTCGCGTACCCACCAGCGAATTGTGCGACAACATCGTAACTGAATAAGCCGACCACACCCCAGTTCAAAGCGCCAATAATTGTGATGGCAAGGGCCACTCGCTTGATTTTCTCCATAACACACCTCCTTATCTCCAAATTGCCCCAACAAGACGACTTCCATACTTGCAACTGATTATTCATTCTTGGATAATGAGTACTACAAAAGAGGAGGCGAAAGAGATGCATGAATTTACATTTCAAAATCCGGTAAAATTAGTCTTTGGTAAAAAATCCATTTCAAAATTAACGAACGAACTAGCTGCTTACGGTAATAAAATTCTTCTCGTGTACGGCGGAGGAAGCATTAAGCGCAATGGTTTATATAATGAAGTGGTCGAACTTCTGAGTAAAGCAGGAAAGGAACTATATGAACTACCAGGAGTCGAGCCGAATCCACGTCTTTCCACAGCGAAGAAAGGGGCGGCGATTTGTAAAGAGGAAGGTATCGATTTCATATTGGCTGTCGGGGGCGGTTCTGTCCTGGATTGTACAAAATTGATAGCAACAGCGGCAAAGTATGAAGGTGATGCATGGGATTTTGTCAGTAAAAAAGCGACGCCGACCGATGCAATTCCATTTGGTACAATATTGACGATGGCGGCAACAGGTTCTGAAATGAATGCAGGTTCTGTTATTACAAACGAAGAAATGGAGGAGAAATACGGATGGGGAAGTCCTTTCAATTTCCCGAAATTCTCAATTCTCGATCCAACGTATACGCTTTCCTTACCGCGTGATCAAACCGTTTATGGAATTGTCGATATGATGTCCCACATAATGGAACAGTATTTTCATAAAGCTACCAATACACCGTTGCAAGATGAACTTTGTGAAAGTGCATTACGGATAATTATGCGCGCTGGTGAAAAACTAGTAGATGACCTGCAAAATTACGAGTTACGTGAAACGATTTTATTAAGCGGAACGTGGGGATTGAATGGATTCTTAGGGATGGGGAATGCTGGTGGCGACTGGGGGACACATGAGATTGAACATGCCGTCTCAGCAGTCTATGATATTCCGCATGCTGGAGGATTGGCGATTCTGTTCCCGCATTGGATGAAACATGCTATGCAGTTGAATCCTGAACGCTTTGCGAAGTTTGCAACAAATGTTTTTCAAGTTGATCCAACAGGAAAGACTACTGAAGAAACTGCAATGGAAGGAATAGAACAGCTCCGTAAGTATTGGTCATCAATTGGTGCACCTGAAAGGCTGAAAGACTACCATATTGACGAATCTAAAATTGAGCTTATGGCTGAAAAAGCTTCTGTAAACGGACCAGTAGGCAGGTTTGCTCAATTGACAAAAGAAGACGTAAAATCAATTTTAGTCGCTTCATTATAAAAAGAAGTACGCAGGAACTCGTCGGTGAGTTCAACTGCGTACTTTTTCATTCGGGTAACTTTTTGCGTGCTTCTTCTGAAATCGCCAATTCGTTAACGCCTTTCCATGTTTTGATGCCATCATCTTCATCAAATGAAATAAGGGCTTCGCGGACGCCTTTTTGTTTTAATATTAATGCTAGCAACCGATCCCTTATATCATCAATATACTCAAGTGTTTTTGAGGAATCGACTTCTGCCACTACTTCTACATGGAGAAATTCCCCTTCTTTAATCACCTCAACTCTTTGTAGATCTTTAACATCCGGGTCCTCAGCTACGATGTACGCAATGTGATTTAACATTTCTTCATCAGTTTCTCCTATAGCACCTCTTGCGTTTTCAAGAAATATTTTGCCAACGACATAAAACATCATGAGACCTATTAACACCGATGCAATTCCTTCTGCCGCAAGAAATCCAGTGAAATGTGCTACAAGGACGGCAGTAAAAGCTAATACTCCACCAATTGTTGCAACCAAATCTTCCATAAAAACAAGCTTTGTGGCAGGCTTAGCACTATTCAAATGCGTGAAACTGTATAGAAGTGCTTTAAACCCTTTCGCATCGTTTCCAGTTTCATGTGCAATTTCTTTTGCTGCTTTTAATAAGACGTACAGTTCCAACACAATTGCAAGCCCAAGTACGCTTAAATTAATGGCGAGTCCTGACGTTTCAGTAGGATGAAGAATATGATGCCAACCTTCTTTAACTGCTTCATAAGACATAATCGCAACTACAATGACAGCTCCTAAGCAGACGAGGTTGACGACCCTGCCAAATCCGTTTGGAAATTTTGGTGTCGGCGCTTTTTTAGAGAGCGCGGAACCAATGTAAACGAAGAATTGATTGGCCGCATCGCCTAATGAGTGTAATGTTTCTGCGAACATTGCAACGTTACCAGTTAACATATAGGCAATACCTTTTAAGATGGCAATGATTGTATTAATTACACCAGCAAGCAATGAAGGTTTGTTTCCATCTTTTAAGAGTTTGATAAAATCCTGCATAAAGGTTCCTCCATTTAAGGGAATATTTCTAGTTCAACTGATTCGATATAAGGTAGTTCAGTCAATTCAACATATAGTTGGGATGTTTTTTTCTTAGGTAATGCATTTAATCTAAAATCGAGTTCATGCATGTGAGGTTTGCCATCTTCAGGGATTAGTTGTCTGATTCGAAGATTTTCCACAGACATACTTTCATCACTTAGCTTTCCAATCAATTCATCAATCTTACTTCTATCTGAAATGATAATAATACATGAAGCTTCTTTTGAGCGTATTCTACGCGGACCAAACCGATCTAATATAGGTGCAATGACTTCGATTACAAACAATACACTTATAACAGCGAATGCAGCTTCAATATAAAAACCAGCTCCAACGGCAATGCCAATACTCGCCGAACCCCAAATCATTGCAGCAGTTGTTAAGCCGGTAATACTATCATTGTCCCTTCGTAAGATTGCTCCCGCACCAAGAAAGCCAATACCACTAACAATTTGTGCTGCTAGACGTAATGGATCCATCGTTACATTGATATCATCTCGGGCGGGTACTAAATAAGCAGCTTCCATAGAAACAATCGTCAATAGACAACTAAATGTTGAGATGACTGCACTTGTTTTTAACCCAATCGGTTTCTTCTTTATTTCCCTCTCTACACCGATGACTAAACTTAGTCCTAATGCTAACGCGATTTTAATTAAGACATCCGGATACATCGAATTGTCGGCAATCCAGTCCATTCTAATTCTCCCCCTACTAGCATCTTCAAACCACTCCTGTGCTATACTCTTTATATTGTCTTTATCCATAAACGATGACAAACTAACATGAAACTTACAACGAAAGAGATGTGTACCATATGGAAAAGCCTTCTATCCACCCGTATATTCCGATTATCATAGGAGTTATCTCAGTCGCCTTATCAGCGATCTTTGTTAAATTAGCTACAGCAGATGCGGGAGTTATCGCTTTTTATAGAATGTTGTTCTCTGTTTTATTGATGCTCCCATTATTTTTAATGAAGTACCGTAAAGAATTATTGGTCTTTACGAAGAGAGATTGGATCTTTTCTTCGATAGCAGGAATTTTTCTTGCCTTTCACTTTATCTTATGGTTCGAATCACTTAATTACACTTCTGTTGCGAGTTCAACTGTTTTGGTGACCCTACAACCGATTTTTGCGTTTGTCGGAACGTATTTCTTCTTTAAAGAAAAACTCTCCATGAAGACGATCTTATCTGCAGTCATTGCAATTAGTGGAAGTATCATTATCAGTTGGAGCGATTTTCAGTTAAGCGGTACTGCTTTCTACGGAGATATGCTCGCTTTGGCAGGTTGTGCGTTTATTACAGCATATCTTCTTTTTGGGCAAGAAGTGCGTAAACGTTTATCTCTTATTACATATACGTTCGTTCTGTATGCAATCAGTACAATTACATTATTCTTTTATGTGTTGGTAAAGGGAGAATCATTTGGTCCGTATTCGTCAACTGACTGGTTCTGGTTTTTTATGCTTGCGCTTATTCCGAATTTGCTCGGCCACTCGCTATTCAATTGGGCAGTAAAGTGGGTAAGTACAAACGTCATTTCAATTGCCATTCTTTTTGAACCAGTAGGAGCTTCAATATTGGCGTATTACATCTTTCATGAGACGCTTACTTCAGCGCAAATTATTGGCGGAATCGTTGTCATAGCAGGCATTCTACTCTTCATCATTGATCCAAGAAAAATTCATCGTAAATTATTTTTAAAAAAGGCTTGATTTCTCTTTAGGGCATGTAGTATATTAGTACATGTCCTTAAGAGGCAACAACATTACGAAACAACTTCTGAAAAAAGATTTTAAAAAAGTTGTTGACACCGAATAAGGAAAAATGTTAAGATGAAATGGTCGCTGAAAAACGCGACTGAAACATGAACCTTGAAAACTGAACAGCAAAACGTCAACAAATAAAGTTCTAAAGCCGACTTGTCGGCGAACGAACAACTCGAATCTTCGGATTCAAAATTGACATCTTAAATGATGCCAGCAAAGAAACTAGAGCTACTCAAGTTTCTCTAAACTTCTTCCATTATAGAAGAAGTTCTGGCGGCCGAGGTGCGGTGGAGTGCTAGGAGATGAGTGAGAGAGGGAAGGCACGTACTTTAGTACGTAACTGACCGAACGAACGAAATCGACAACGCAATCCGCTGCGCATCGGACGCCAGATTTATGGAGAGTTTGATCCTGGCTCAGGACGAACGCTGGCGGCGTGCCTAATACATGCAAGTCGAGCGGATTGAAGGGAGCTTGCTCCCTGATATTAGCGGCGGACGGGTGAGTAACACGTGGGCAACCTGCCCTGCAGATGGGGATAACTCCGGGAAACCGGGGCTAATACCGAATAATTGGTTCTTCCGCATGGAAGAACTCTGAAAGACGGTTTCGGCTGTCACTGCAGGATGGGCCCGCGGCGCATTAGCTAGTTGGTGGGGTAACGGCCTACCAAGGCGACGATGCGTAGCCGACCTGAGAGGGTGATCGGCCAC
>NZ_JAUBDI010000009.1:0-135050 GCF_033253735.1 Sporosarcina saromensis
CCAATATGCATCTCATGACTACCAAAACATTCTGAGGGGGTACGGAATTACAACAAGCATGAGCCGTAAGGGCAACTGTTATGACAACGCCTGTATTGAATCCTTCCACGGAATAATTAAACGCGAGCTAATTTTCCACGAAACGTATGCGACAAGGGAACAAGCAAAAAACAGTATCATGGAGTACATTGAATGTTTTTATAATACAAAACGAATCCATTCCACAAATGGTTATTTGACACCAATGGAGAAGGAAGAGGCCTACTACCAAGGTCTATCAGCAGAAATTGAGGAGAGCCCCTTGACCTTGTCGTAAGTGAATAGAGTGAAACTCTGTTCGCTTATGACAAGGCGAACAAGCAAAGCGCGTTAGCTTGAATATACAATTAGCTATGAAACTCAATTCAATGTGTCCAATTTCTTGACAGAGTATCACACCGTGCCGCCTCCTCACTGATCTTTTCCCTCTATACGTCAATTACGGGGAAAAAGTTTCAGTGATTCTCCTGCATGGATACTGCTGATAGCCAGTCCTGCATCTTTTCTGTGGCATAAAGTTGTTCAAAATCATACCATTGTTGATCAATTCCAACGTTATTTATAGCATCCTTGAAACGTCTAAAAGGTTTTCTTCCGTCTAATGCTGTGAATAACAATTCAGCAATACGTTCAGGTTGTTGCTTCGTAAACACAACCATGACTTCGAACATTTCCGCAGAAGAAGCGGTCAGAATCTCAACTAAAAAGCAAGACTCTTCGTCATCCCAATCGATTGGAGGCTCACCTGTTAGCGACTCTGGTGCGTCCAATAAAATATCTCCAGTGCGAGTATCCAATACGGACATCATTTCCGCCTGCGGCCCTTGCAAATAAATGTCTACTAATTCATCTAGTAATTTCATCTAGTTCAGTCACTCCATAATATTGTTTTTGAGTATCGAAAATACTGTTGCACTTCATCAGTCGAGCCACATACAGCTTTACTTTACAATCGTCACTGGACATTTCATACGCTTTACTGCTTTTTGGTTAAAGTCTCCAAAAACAGAGCCTTTAAAAGCATGTAAACTGTTGCTTCCGATAACAAGCTGATCCACTTCATGTGCGTTGACGTACTTGATGATTGTTGGACCTGTTTGGCCTTTCAACAAGGTAACGGTCGGTTCAACGCCTGCTTCTTGAGCAACTTTCACAATCGGATTTACATTTTTTCGTTGATAAGCCGCTAAATTCTCAGGGCTTTGTGTCAACAGACGTTCGTCTTCGACTTTATTAAAGTCTGTCACGAAAATGATTTCTAACTTTGTATCCGGCAAATGCTTAACGAGCATAAGCGCATGATACGTTGCCCGAATAGCACTTTCAGAACCATCTACCGCTACCGCAATATTCATCCTCAACCACCTCATCGCTTGTTTGTTTATGAATAATATCACCGATTTTACCAAACCTCCATAAGATTTCAATGAAAGCGATTGGCAAATCTCCTTTCTTTCTATACCCGTTCTACTCGCATTAACCCCCACTATTATCCTTTGCATAACTGCTTCGCTTTCTGTAAAGTGATACTAGCTTATTGTCCGTTTTTGGCGGTCATACAATCATTATGCGATCCATCCCTTACGATCTATTTACTCTGTCGAGGTGATTAATTTATGTTTAAAAAATTCACACGTAAACAATTGGTTTACTATACCATCCTTGCTTTTTGTTTTATCACCTCAGTACTATTCGTCAATCATAATTATTCTTTATACAATCGTTCCATTGCTGAAATTACCGCTATATCGATTGAAGAAGAGACACCGATGACAGATCGGCATGGCAATGAAGATTTGCTCGTTGTGCAACAGATTGAGGCTATCGTAAAAAACGGCATTGAGAAAGGACAACATGTCCAATTGACCAATGAATATTCTTATTCAGGCGCATTTGACCAAGCGTATCGAGTGGGACACGAGGTATTCATTCAGTTAGAAACAACCACACGAGATGTCCCAACGTTAACAGGAACAATTACTGACTTGAAACGGGACAAGCACGTAGTACTCATTGCTTGGATTTTCATTTTTGCCTTACTCCTTATCGGCAGACGGAGTGGATTTTTTGCAATTTGTAGTTTTGTCATCAATGTACTCATTTTATCTTTTGCATTAGATGTTTACATCAAACATTCTTCTATTAACTTATTGCTCATTTGCGGTGTCTGCATACTTTTGTTTACATGTATTTCGTTAGTATTTGTAAGTGGGTTTACAGATAAGACGTATGCAGCGATCGTAGCAACATTACTAAGCACGTTCTTATCACTAGCAATTACGTACGTCGTCATTTCAGTGACATCTGGGAATGGATTACGGTATGAAGAAATGCAATTTCTGACGCGTCCCTATGAACTCGTTTTCATGGGTGGTCTCTTCATCGGTTCTTTAGGTGCAATCATGGATATTGCCATTACAATGTCATCGTCCATTTTCGCACTGTATGATAAAAACCCAACTATATCATTGAAAGCGTTACGAAGTTCAGGCATGGCGATTGGTCGGGAGATTATGGGTACGATTACAAACATTTTGTTTTTCGCGTATATTAGTGGTGCTCTCCCTATGCTCATCTTATCTTTTAAAAATGCAACACCGTTAGGATTCACCTTTTCCATGAACCTTTCACTAGAAATTGCTCGAGCATTAGCTGGTGGCATCGGCATCGTTCTTACCATACCAATCGGTGTGTATACGACATTATTTTTCATTACACGAAAGAAGGATCGCTTATGAATGTGCTCATTTTGCTTGCTTTAATTTTATTAGTTTTAATGGTTTGGATTGGCGGCAAACAAGGATTGCGTTCCTTTCTATCATTATTCATGAACTTCGGCGTTTTCTTTTTTACACTAGCCTTAATGCTAAATCCCGACTTTGACCCAATTATCCTAACGTTCATTGCGAGTGCATTAATAGGCTGTATCAGTTTGTTTTTCATTAATGAAGTGAACCGGACAACGGTCATCGCTTTCATCTCAACGATGATTACAATTAGTTTGCTGCTTGTATTCATCGTATTTGTATCTAACACATTAATGATACAAGGTTTTGGGGAGGAAGAAACAGAAGCAATTAGTGGCTACTCACTTTACATTGGTATCGACTTTATGAAAATCGGTGTGTCTGTCATCATCATGAGCACAATCGGCGCGATCATGGATGTCGCAATTTCGATTGCAGCTTCGATGCAAGAGATGCGCAAACAATATCCTTTGATCAAAAAAACTGAGCTCTATCACTCAGGTATCGATATTGGAAGAGATCTTTTAAGTACAGACACGAATACGTTATTTTTCGCATTTTTTGGTGGGTACTTAGCGTTACTAATCTGGTTCAAGGATTTATCGTATTCCGTTGGTGAAATTGTAAACTCCAAAATCTTTAGTTCAGAGATGATGCTTATCTTTTGCGCTGGGACGGGCATCGCTGTCGTCATCCCGATTACTTCCTGGATAAGCGCAAACTATTTGCTGAAAGAAGACGTGGATTGACACATAAAAGGAATCCAATCCTCATTATGCGGGACTGGATTCCTTTTTTATTGCGGGGCGGCTACATGTGCCCATTTTATTTTGAATCGCTTTCACCATCATCTTCAGCGTTTTCGTCTGCTTCACTGTCGGTTGCATCATCGTCCTGTTTTTCGGTTGCATCTTCATCTGTTGTATCTTCTACTTTATCTTCATCTTGTTGACCTGGCTCTTTCAATATTTCCGGGGATTTATCAACGCCGCCCATTTGGTTTCGATTGTCTTTAACATTACACGCTGCCAAACCTACGAGTAGTAAAAGTGATAAAAATACAGAACTGATTTTCTTCATCGTACCATCCTTCCATTCTTGTTTTGTTGTTAGAATACCCTACTTTTCAAAATTCACGCATGGCTCATTAACGATTAGCGAATTACATAACTTGCATCTACACGCCTTCACACAAATCTTTCTCCATCTGCTACAAATCTTGTCTTATTAATAGAATCTTAACTGGCATACACGTATACTGAAACACATGGCTTGTACATATTAGCAACGTCATACAAGCACATTTAGCTATTCACAATTTGAGTGCTTTGATGAGCTTGAAACAAAAAAAGCCACGTTTCGTAACAAACGACACAGTGGCAAGTCGGTAACTAAAAAGGAGATCTCGAATGACATGTGAACTTTGCAATCCCAAGACCATTGGCTATACCATCTATTTTTCAAATGAACAACGCATGGATTTGTTAGTAAAGTATTTTACTGACTATCCGAAAACTACGTGGCAAAAGCTGAATGAACGGATGTTTTGGGCGCTTGAACCTGTTTTATTTGACTTAATGGATTATGTTCAAACTCACATGGATGCCGAGGCAATTTATGCAGTAAAAGCAGACAAAGAAGATCCGATGCGAGACTTAAACAAATTAAAACCAATCAAGTCATTTCAATCTGAACGTGAGGCCAGTTGGATTGATGCAATCATTCAGAAAAAATCAATTCGTACACATTATCAACCAATCGTCAAGATGCTCGATCATGAAGTTCATATTGTTGGAAATGAGCTGTTGAGTAGAGGGATTGATGACCAAGGTCAATTGATTGCTCCGTTCCACCTTTTTGAAGCCGCGAGAAAACGCAATCGCTTGTTTGCACTTGATCGACTATGTAGATTGGAGTCCATCAAAAATGCAGCACCTGTTGCAGACAGACTAATTTTCATCAATTTCATACCAACTTCCATTTATGTGCCTGAACATTGTTTGGCGACGACGTTTGCTGCAATTCAACGAGCAGGCATTCGTCCTGAGCATGTCGTATTTGAAGTTGTGGAGACAGATAAAGTCGATGATATGGCACACTTGCTGTCCATCTTGGATTATTATCGTACGCACGGTGTAAAATATGCACTAGATGATGTAGGAACTGGTTTCAATGATTTGGAGTTGTTAGCTCGCATGCAACCCGATTTCGTCAAACTTGCAAGAGAGTTTGCTGATGGCGTAAGTGTAGATGCCGAGAAGCAAAAAGTCGCTAGAAATGTGATGCGGTTAGCACATAAGGTTGGCGCACTTGCACTTGCTGAAGGAATTGAGCAAGCTAGCGATTTACGCTATTTGCAAGAAATGGGCTATGATCTTTTTCAAGGGTACTTATTCGGAAAACCTGATGCAACACCTATCAAACAGGTTCATGCAATACAGTAAATTGAAGCAACAAAAAAAGAGTCCTTGCAGCTGCAATGTCTGCAGGGACTTATTCTTTTTCATATGCCTACCAATTAAGAATCATTGATACTTCGCAGCAAACAGCGCCATCTACTTCTTTATGGAGTACGAATCGGATTCCACTCGGCGTGTACTTTGTAGTCACTTTCGAAGGAATTCCAACTGACGCAATCAGTTCATCAACTTTACGCTGATCAGATTTTTGTGCAGCCGTCATGAGTTCCTTTGCAAATGTGGTTGACTGAGAAATTTTAGTAACAAGTTGGTTTGCGTGCTTTGTTAACTCCATGGAATACGTTGCCGACTGGTGCAATCGTGTAGGATCGACAGGCGGATAAGGATTTGAATCGTTCGGGATTCCCGTCAAGTTGTTTGCCTCTAAGGTCGAATGGGCAACTTGTTGCAGTTGGGGATAAGCGATATGAACGAAATAAGGATGATACCAATAATACAGCTTCCTTTCCTCCTTTTCGCGGTTCTTACAGTATATGTAGCGCAAATTCCATTGTGCTGATTCGTAGAGAATGAAAGGGAGAAGATCCAGTCGTATCGTCTCTCCCTTTCATTACCTATCTAAGTAAGTGTACAAGGACTAATAGTTTTCCAGCTAGTGAACAATCGTCCGAATAGGATTGGCAAAATCGACTGTCTACACTTGCAATTCCACTTTCTCTAAATCCCAATTTTGCTTTGTATAGGCCATCTCCCAAAACTGTAATTCATAGTGACAGCTTTTTATGAAATGGGCTTTAATTTCTGCACGACGTTTTTGAGATAAATCTTTTGTGAGTTCGTTTAGTCGTTCAATTTGTTCGTTCGTGGATTGTTCAAACCACTCAGAGCTATACATCGCAATCCATTTGTCGTAAATCGGATGATTCGGAGTTGCCTCTTTTAACCGTTCGCCAATCTCATAATAGACCCAATAGCATGGTAATAATGCGGCTAATGTTGCAGCTAAATCCCCTTCCATTGCAGCTCTATAGAGGTGGGAAGTATAGGCATACGCAGTTGGTGCTGGTTTGAATTGTGCTAAATCCTGTTCTGTCACGCCCAATAAGCTGAAATAACTTTCATGTAAATCGATTTCAGCTCCACATGTCCCTTCTGCATGCTGTGCAAACCGTCTTACAGTGTGCATATCTGTTGCTTGTGCGGCTGCTAATGCATGTAGCTTTGCGTAATGCTGTAAATAATAGGAATCTTGAAGAATGTACTCTTTGAAAATGTCTTCCGATAATGTGCCTGTAGCAAGCTCCTCAATAAACGGATGATTGAAATTGGCTTCAAAAATTGCGTCACACTCTACTCGTAACTCTTTACACAACGTCATCTTACCCACTCCTCTAGTTTTTGTAGAAAACCAAAAAACCGCTCCCTCAACACATACGTTGAAAAAGCGGCTCGCAAATCGGCGTAGAATAACCATGGAAGACGTGCGGTCCACTTCCCTACGCTGGTATGAGCCAGATCAGGTTCTAAGGGTCCGCATATTCATACACGTCTCAGTCTTTCACAAAGACTCCCCCAGTGGTTAACTCTTTTTAGTTTTCAACTTCACTATAACATAGATAGAGAGTTTGACAAGTCGTGTGAATGGTCCGACTTTTTTCCAACAATCACTGAGTTCCTCTTCACTTTAATATTCATTTTTGGTGTGATGAAATCGTCAACTCGAAGCAAATGAAGCATGTACCTGCTCTTGAAGAATGGATTGTGGTAACATACAATTCGTATGTATTCAAATACCGGAGGCTTCTTATGACAAACCAAAACAAAGGTATTCTACTATTATTGGCATCCGCATTCGGCTTTTCTCTTATGACATTGTTCGTCAAGCTGTCAGGTGATGTATCAACTTTACAAAAAACCATTTTCAGAAATGGCGTATCAATGTTCATATCGCTATTCTTCGTCCTACATTTTAAAGAAAGACTAATAGGGAAACGTGAGAACCAACCATTGCTATTATTACGTTCAGTTTTAGGTGCAATTGGCATCATCTTACTCTTTTATGCAATTGATCATCTTGTGTTAGCGGATGCAGATATGTTGAACAAAATGAGCCCATTTTTCACGATCGTTTTTGCCGCTATCTTCTTACAAGAACGCGTGAAACCATTTCAAGTGTATAGCATACTTGTCGCCTTTCTCGGTACGTTGTTTATTATTAAGCCCTCATTCTCGCTTGATATCGTGCCCTATGCAGCGGGCATTCTTTCCGCTATATTCGCCGGAGGAGCGTACACCGTATTACGAGCACTAGGCAATCGAGAGCAGTTTTACACGGTCGTATTTTACTTCTCAGGTTTCACGACAATCATCTTGTTGCCTTTCGTAATTTATCATTATGAGCCCATGACCTGGCAGCAGACTGCATATCTATTACTCGCTGGACTAGCCGCTACAATCGGCCAATTTGGCATTACATTAGCTTACAAATTTGCCCCAGCAAAAGAAATTTCCGTATTCAACTATTTTACTGTCGTTTTCACCGCTTTATTTGGTTTTGCTTTTCTCGGACAACTACCGGATGTCTATAGCATCATCGGATATATCATCATTTTCGGTGCGTCTTTCTATATGTTTCTAAGAGGTAAAGAAGGTGACGCTGCGAACGAAAAACTAGTGACACCTAAAGATTAAATGAGGTGTAAACAAAAGCAAAAGGAATCGAGCAACTGTTATCGCTTGCTTCCTTTTCTAATTACAATTAAAACATGCCCTGTTCATTCGGTGAATTACTTACAACGGATTGGCCGACATCCCACATTTCGATAATCTTTCCTTCTTGAAATCGGAAAATATGTACTACAGCAGCACCAAGATCATCGGTATTCTGTTGTATATGTGAATGAATCATAACTCGATCCTCTTCTTCAATTGCTTGGACAACCGTCCATTGTTTGTTTGGACTTAACTCAGCATTGTCCATCATTGCTTTCATTAATGACTGCGCGCCGGCCTCATAATAGGCATTATGATGAATAAACTCGGTGTGAATTGCATCGCCAAATGCTTCTTTAATCTTTCCGCTAACAATTTGTTGGAGAAAGGTCACTGCTAGCTCTTTTTGTGACATAATATACATCCTCTCTATACACGTAATGATTTGTGTACCACACATGTATAAACATTCAACAACAACTCCGAAACTCCTCCCTTTACTGTTAAATAGTAAGTAGGAGTTTAACTTAACCCAATAGGCATTTTAACAGTACCCATACTTTTATGTTTGCGTAATGATACGTTATTAAGTAGCATCGTCAACAATCCAGTGAGCTGCTTGTAATAAATCCGGGTATACTGCGTCTGCCAAAGGATCGCTTTTACCAATGAACACCGTTTTGGTCCCGGCTTTCTTTCCAGCAATAATATCTGTATCCGTATCACCTACCATGTAAGAGGACTTTACATCCACATCATATTTTCGAGCTAAGTCCTCAATGAGCTTACTGTTCGGTTTTCTACATGTACAACCTGATTTTGGTTTATGTGGACAATAGACTACCTCTTGAATGAGTGCCCCTTCTTTTTGCAATGACGTAATCATATCGCTATGAATTGCCTGCAATTGGGCCTCTTTCATAAAACCAAGGCCAACGCCTCCTTGATTGGTGACAACAAACACATAGTCAAATGTTTGATTGAAAAGTCGTATAGCCTCGGCTACACCTGGAAAAAAATACATTTGGTCTGAGCGATTCACGAATTTCACACGATCTGTCAACACTTCATTGATAACCCCATCACGGTCCAGGAATACAGCTTTGTTCATCCTATCACTCACCTTCATTTGTATTACTTCAAGCATGCCCAATACTTGGTTCGAAAAACGTATTTCGATTCAAAGGTGTTTATAGTACCTGTATTGACTAAACTGCCACATAAATAGACAACCACATGGAGGTCTAGTAAAATTACGTCTACTACGGAAGAAGCAAAAGAAAAAATTGTTAGGTGGCTTATCAATTATGGAGAACACTCAAGCATTCGATTTCAAAAAGAACATTCCTTTGTTAGCCGTCTTATTATCGGGTGCATTCATTACAATATTAAATCAAACGCTTTTGGCAACTGCATTGCCGCCGATTATGAGAGATCTTAACGTGTCAGAAAGTACTGTCCAATGGTTACAATCTATTTTCATGCTCGTCAATGGCATTATGATTCCTGTGACTGCTTTTTTAATCGGAAAGTTTACGACACGTAAGCTATTTTTAACAGCGATGAGTATCTTTGCTGCAGGTACCGTTATCGCTGCCATTGCACCGAGCTTCCAATTTTTATTAATTGGTCGGATATTTCAAGGTGCAGGCGCCGGTATTATGATGCCACTTCTACAAACAATCATGTTCCTTCTATTCCCGATTGAACAACGCGGAAAGGCAATGGGGATGTATGGGCTTGTCATTGCTTTTGCACCTGCGATTGGGCCTAGTTTATCTGGGTATCTTGTCGATCATTTCGCTTGGAGAAGTGTTTTCTATGTTGTCATTCCCATTACGCTTCTCATTATTATTGCTGCCTATTTCTTATTAAAGAATGTTACAAAATTAACGAACCCCAAGATGGATAGCTTGTCGATCTTGCTCTCTACACTCGGTTTCGGTGGTTTGTTATACGGATTTAGTGTTGCTGGTAATACGGGTTGGCTACATTTGAACGTCGGTATCTCCCTTGCAGTAGGAACAATTGCACTCGTTGTATTCATCCGACGTCAATTGCATTTGGAACAACCCATTTTAGAATTTCGCGTATTTAAATATCCGATTTTCAGCTTGGCGACAGCACTTGGTATGATTGTATTTGCTTCCATGATTGCCGCTACCGTAATTTTACCGATATTCATGCAAAACTTACTTGGATTTAACGCGTTCCATTCAGGCTTAATGCTATTACCCGGCGCTATTGTTATGGGGATCATGAATCCTGTATCAGGTTCGTTGTTTGACAAATTCGGTGCAAAGTGGTTATTGCGTATCGGTTTCGCCATTTTAGCTGTGACAACGTTCATGTTTGGGAACTTATCGGCAGACACAACCTTTACCTATTTAGCTGTGTTAAATGCAATCCGTATGATTGGTATCTCCATGGTAATGATGCCTTCTACAACGCTTGGCTTAAATCAGTTGCCGAATCATTTAATAGCACACGGAACGGCTATGAACAATACGTTCCGTCAAATTGCAGGAGCAGTAGGGACTGCTGTCCTTGTAGCCATCACCATAACAGCAGCTACAGGCGATTCAATTTCAGGAGCCATTCAAGGCGTTAATGTTGCGTTTCATGTAGCCGGATATATCGCGGTTTTTGGCTTGTTATTGTCTTTTGTTATAAGGGATCCTAAAACAATTTAGCTAATCGTGTAAACATTTCCCGGGAAATGTAAGACGGTGTCATATTTCCGAAAAAGTTGTCGTGGAGATCTATCTTTAATAACTTATTATAAATAAACAGGGGGAATTGCAATGAAAATTGCTTTATTCGGAGCTACGGGGAGAGTCGGTCAACAAATTTTACAATTAGCAATCCATAATGGCCATACGATAACCGCACTTGTTCGCAATCGAAGTAAGTTGGATAAACACGAACAATTGACAACTATTCAAGGCGATGCAAGGGATTCCCAAGCAGTTGAACAAACTATAAAGGGAGCAGATGTAGTCGTTAGTGCACTCTCCACGGATAAGACAACAACATTAACGGATGCATTGCCGCACATAATTCAAACAATGGAACATGCAGCTATTCGACGAATCGTGACAATTGGGACCGCTGGTATCTTAACTAGTCGCACCGAGCCTGGAAAATTCCGCTATGAGACGAGTGAATCGAAACGTCGTTTAACGTTCGCTGCGGATCAGCACCGTCAAGTATATGAGATGCTAAGTGCTTCTGGACTTGACTGGACGATCGTCTGCCCCACTTATTTACCTGATGGTGCCGCCAGAGGAAACTATCGTGTTGAAGAAAATCTGTTGCCTATAGGAGGCAAGGAGATAACTGTTGGGGATACAGCTCATTTCGCGTATGATGTAGTTACTCAAGATAAGTGGATAATGTGTCGAGTCGGCATTGCCTATTAATACCAATACTTAACAAGACGCCGATACTCATAAGACTATATTTTCCTACTCTAGTAATCTCCATTGTTTGACCATAGGGGGTATTTACATGTTTCGTAAGCATCGCTATACAAATTTAGATGAAGTAAATACGACAAAAACGTTTAATGACTTTCGGCTTTGGCAAAAGGAACGGAGACAAAAGAAGAAAGATTTAAGTATTCATATCGAACATGTTCCAGTGCAGCTTGAAGAACTCCATGCCAATCAATCAGAAACATCCATTACGTGGATTGGCCATTCAACATTTTTAATTCAAATGAACGGTTTGAATTTCTTAACGGATCCGGTTTGGGCAAATCGCATGGGGTTTCAAAAACGTTTAACTGCGCCAGGGATGGATATAAAAGATTTACCCAACATAGATTGCGTGTTCATTTCCCATGGCCATTATGATCATTTAGATTTTCATACAATCAAACAATTGAAAGGAAATCCGATTTTCTATGTACCAATTGGACTCGGACATGCTTTTTCCAAGCGCGGTTATGATCATTTCATTGAAGGAAATTGGTATAATACATTTCAGTATCACGGACTAACGTTTTCGTTTGTCCCTGCACAACATTGGACGAAAAGAACTTTGACAGACACGAACACTTCTCATTGGGGTGGCTGGATCATTGAAAACGAAACTCAATCGATCTATTTCGTTGGGGATACAGGGTATTTTAAAGGTTTCTCCGACATTGCTCAAAAATTTTCGATCCAAACCGTATTAATGCCGATTGGAGCTTACGAGCCCGAATGGTTTATGAAAGAAAGTCATATGAATCCAGAAGAAGCAGTGAAAGCTTTTTTACAAGTAGAAGCTAAAACTTTCATCCCTATGCATTACGGAACCTACCATTTAGCAGACGACACCGGTCCAGAAGCGCTTGAACGGCTAAAAGCAGAGTGGAAGAGATTGAAACTGGATGATAAAGATTTATTGACATTACGAATTGGAGAAACATACTGGTTGTAACGAACAACTCGAGTTTTATGTATTAATTCACGCCAACAATGATCACATATGAAAGATGTTAAACTTAATCGTTTAGAAGACCGCTCTCTACGTTTGTGACTTACAACAATTGACTTCGAACTTTCTTGTCGAACTGTGGTATGCTATTCAAAGAACCATTCATTGTAAAAGAGGTGAAAAAATTGAATCAATCTATTAGCAATGAAGTCATTCTTCAAGCCATTACGGAATTGTCATATCTTGTAAAGGACAACCAATCCGACTTGAAAGAATTACGGACTGTCGTTGAGTCGAATCACAACGAATTGAAAGAGTTGCGCTCTGTCGTTGAGTCGAATCACAACGAATTGAGAGAATTGCGCTCTGTCGTTGAGTCGAATCACCTTGAAGTTATGGGACGCATTGACACCGTGGAAGATCATCTAAGTGAAAAGATTCGTAAAGTAGACGGCAAAGTGACCATCCTATCGAATGAACTGTTAGAGACAAAAGCCGACGTCCTTCGGTTACAACAAGCCCGATATTGAAAGAAGCCGATGACCAAGCCTTTTCACTTGTTTGGTCATCGGCTTCTACTTTTAGGGTTAGACTCGAAAATGCATTTTACTATCTATCACATTATGAATTTGCATTTCTTCGCTCTCCGCTATTCAATCATTAACACACCTTTTGTCTCTTCAATAGTACGTTGATTGTTGCACAATGCATGCATATGACGTTGAAAACGCCACATAACAAAAGCGTGCATGTTTGCTTGCGTAATATAAT
Organism: Sporosarcina saromensis; assembly: GCF_033253735.1. Classification (NCBI taxonomy): domain Bacteria; kingdom Bacillati; phylum Bacillota; class Bacilli; order Caryophanales; family Caryophanaceae; genus Sporosarcina; species Sporosarcina saromensis. The sequence continues at coordinate 13,115 of NZ_JAUBDI010000009.1, forward strand.
AAATAAACCAAGGCAACGATGGTAAATAATCATGAATGGCAATGATTACTTCTTGGGTACCTGGAATTTTCCGAAATTCCATTCGTCCTCTTTGGTTGACATTGGGATCCATTAGAAAGCCACCCGTTATATAGTACAATGCGCGTTCTTCCGTACTCCGCTCTTGTGAATAATTCAGTTCAAGTAATGTCCGATTGCCAATGAATCCAATTTTGCAATTCAAATTCCCGTCTACAGAAGTCAATACCCACGGGTTTAAGAACGTTTCCAACCATCTTACATAGTAGCGTGCAACACGGTCAGCTGACCATCCGTCGGGCAACTCAATCCGCTGTACAGAACGGACATCTTGTTTCAAAGGACCAAAGCTCGGTGATTTCATACCATGTTTCCAATCGGACGCTTCACCTTGTAAAGCAGCTGCTGCCGCTTCCATAAATGTGAAGTCCCCTTCACTGATGCCGTCAACTTTATTTCTCGGACTCACAACCATCGGATGTTTTAAACTTTCAACTAACGGATATACCATTTCCTTTGACGACTGTGTAATAAGCGTGAGCCATAAGCGAGAAAGATTTAACGAAAAGAAGGGGACATCGACAAATTTACGCTTCACTCCTAGGACTGCAGCTGTTTGTTCCATCATCGACTTATACGTCATCACTTCTGGACCACCAATGTCAATTGTTCTTTCCTTCGGTTCAAAGTCAAGAAGTATTGAACGTAAAGCTCTGAGAAGATCATCCAATGCAACAGGCTGTGTTTGTGACCTTGTCCATTTCGGCAGAATCATTAACGGTAAGCGCTTAACTAACTTTAAAAGGATGGGGAATGAGGATCCTTTTGGACCGATTATTAATCCTGCTCGCAAAGCTGTTACGGGAACACCATATGCGCGTAATATCCTTTCGCATTCTAGCCTACTTTTCAAATGCCTCGACAGATGCTTCTCATCTTCATTTGGAATGATGCCACTTAAGTAAACAATCTCCTGCACACCTTGTCTCTTTGCCGCTTGTGCAAAGTTATCAGCTAAAATGACATCCATATCTTCAAATGACCCTTGTGTGAGTCGGGCAGACTTCAACATTGAATGTACAAGATAGACAGCAATATCCGCTCCCGCTAAACCTTTCTCCGCATCTTTCATCGAAAACAAATCGCAACAACGCCATTCCACATCTTCTGTATTATTATGGTGATTGTCAGTACGAGACAATGCAATGACCTTTGCGTGACCTTTTAATTGTTTTACTAAATTCCTGCCAATGTATCCGCTAGCTCCCGCAATGGCAATGACCAATTTTCGTTCTCCCATTAACGCTCCCCCCGTTCATATCAATTAACTATTCAACTACCCTGCGGATCATGTCGTAAAACTTATGCATCCATTTATATAGCTCATTAACTATACCTCCTATCCGGAGAATAAGTCTTGATTGATAGTAACAAAAAAACAATCACTTTCCTCGGGCGTAACAAGAAAAGTGATTGTTGTTGAATCGGTTATTCCATTAACTACGTAAAATCTTCTCCATCTTCTTCCCTTTCGCCAACTCATCAATCAGTTTGTCCAAGTACCGGATTTCCCGCATCGTCGGCTCTTCTACTTCTTCTACACGTATGCCACAAACAACACCTTTTATCAATTCACGAGATGGGTTCATTTGTGTAGCTTCCGCAAAGAACGTCTCAAAGTCCGTTCTTTTCTCTAGATGTTCATTCATTTCTTTCTGCTGGTAGCCCGTTAACCAACAGATAATTTCATCCACTTCAGCCTTTGTCCGTCCTTTCCTCTCCGCTTTTGCAATGTAATGCGGATAGACATCAGCAAATGGCATTGTGTAGATTTTGTGTTTGGTCATTTATTCGCGACCTCCAAAATTGTCCATTCACTTTATATAAAGTGTTAAGTACAGTTTATAGAGTTATTGGATAAGAAGCCAACTTTTTAAATGTAATCAAACACTAGTTCAAGTGTATTTGTGCACAAGTTAGGCAGGATAATTCTAACTAAAAAGTAATTCCCCCGCTCGGCCATGAACGAGCAAGGGGAATCACTTCTCTTTAGAAATCATTACAACTCTTAGATGTTTACTTACACTTCTTTAATCGCAACTGGATAACTAGCTACTCATCAGCTATAGACACTTGCGCAAGTTCCGGCTGCTGGTTCGTAAAAACAGTGATTTTTATACTGTCCAGTAAACGGTTGCCCGTACCAAGTTGGCGGGCATGGTGCGTAAGGATTAAAATACCAAAGTGCATATTTAGCCGGCTGAACTCTCCAATAATCCAAGTTCTGCTTTGCTAATTTCTTCTCAACATTTCTTGCGCGTTGGTAAAATAGATTCCCTTTTTGAACAGCTTCAAAAGAATAGTTGCCGCCTTGTATTTGAAAAATGACGTCGTTAATAGTCCGAACATCATTAAAATCTAGACAGTTGGCGACAGCTCGGTTCACAATGACATTTCCTACATATAACATACCTTGCTTTCCTTCGCCTTCAGCTTCCGCTCGCATCATCCTCGCCATGACATCGACATCCGCATCTCGGTATTTGACTCTAGGCATTTTGCCACCTCCAACTATAGCATATGAAAGGAGGTGCAAATCGATGCTGATCGTACTCCTGGAAGCGCGTCCATTTCTATTCAGAATTTAACAATGAACTTGAAAATGACAGTCATCGTGATGATAAAAGCTAGCATAATTACGCTAGCACCCACCGCTAAATATTTAAGACGCAAACGGAACAAATCTTTGTGATTCAAAACAGAATTCGTTTGTTCAAACCAACGCTTCTTTCCACATTCCTCACAAAATAATCGGTAGTGTACGCGGTGAGTCGTTTTGGAAAATGGTCCTGCTGCCACCGTAACACTCTTCTCTTTCTTCATTGTAAACGCAAATTTCCAGTCAATTTCAGTCAGTTTTATTTGCTTCTCATGCCGGCAATCAGCAGATCGAAATTCATATTGAAACGTCTCATACCAGTCCTTGCTCGTTAACTCCTTCTTATATTTCTTCATCAATAAAACAATTCCAGTTATAACAATAAAAAGCACAATCCCTATCACAATCAATATACTTACTAACACCTACACTCCCAACCTTTCATACCAACTAAACTCTTATATTTTTAATTTTCTTAATTATTCAGGGGACAGGCACCAAAACAATTTAGATTATTCCGCTTACTACACGAAAAATATAATTTCTTGTATTTTTTCTTTCGACAGTTTTCTACATACTCCTTGTAATTCGTTAAAAACGTTACTTCCTTCTTAGAAATTGCAAGGTTTCTATAATTTTTTTAGACATTAGACACATTGATTCCTAAACTTTTTACCTGATTGCCGATATATGCAGTAAATAGATTGCATTTATTCAACAGGGATTGATAGAATCCTATCAAAGAAAGGGTGATAGTTTTGGAATCAACTATTTTAAAACGCAACAATGTTCGGATCAGTGGAGCTGGTCGACAGACTATTCTTTTTGCACACGGGTTTGGGTGTGATCAATCCGTTTGGGATAGAATTGTTCCCGCTTTTGAAACTGACTATCAAGTCGTGGTATTTGACTACGTTGGCTCAGGTAGAAGTGATAAATCGGCCTATGATGCAGAACGCTACAGCAACTTGCATGGCTATGCACAAGATGTAATTGACGTCTGTGATGCACTTGAATTGGAAAAGATATTGTACGTCGGCCATTCTGTCAGCGGTATGATTGGAGGATTAGTCTCCATTAAACGTCCAGACTTAATCGGTAAACTTGTTATGATCGGACCTTCTCCCCATTATTTAAATGAACCAAATTACAATGGCGGATTCGACGAATCGGATATCCACGAACTATTGGACATGATGGAAACGAATTATAAAGAATGGACTAAATACTTAGCACCTGTTGCTATGGATACACCAGATCAACCTGAATTAGTGGCAGAGTTTGAGGAACTGCTCTATTCAAATGACCATCAAATTGCTCGTCAATTTGCAGAAGCCACTTTCTATTCGGATCACCGCCAAGATGTGCACAATATTCCTGTGAAGACACTGATCTTGCAAACGACGTTAGATGCCATTGTTCCACTAGAAGTAGCAGAATTTCTGCAGAAGGAAATTACAGATAGTGAATTGGTCATTATGGAAAAAGCGAAAGGCCATAATCCACACATTAGCGAACCTGAAGAGACAATCGAAGAAATTCGTCGTTTCATTCGCTAAGCTAGGAGGGGACGTTCAATGGATGAACAACTTAATCTTGCTCCTTGTGGTTTTTTTGTGCTCAATAAAGACTTAGAAATTATTGAAATGAACGAGACACTTCGTACCGTTTTAAAGCTAGAGCACACAGTCCATTTCCAAGATTTGCTTACCTTGCCTTCTCGTGTCTATTTTCAAACGTATTTCTTACCCACCATATCCATCCATCACCAAGTACGGGAAATGTATTTGAATTTTAAAGTTGAAGGTCATACAATTCCTGTGCTCGTAAATGTTAACGAGCGGAATGGCGTATATGAAGGAATTGTTGTGAAAATCAATACGCGAAATGAATACGAAGCGCAAATGCTTGCTGCACGGAAAAACGCCGAACGCATTCAGAAAGAAACCGATCTTGCAAACGCAAAATTGCTTGCACTTCTGGAGGACGTAGAGAGAAAACAACGCGAGCTTGAATTGCTAAATACAGAGCTTGAAAAACTTGCCGCTCATGATGAGCTAACAGGTTTATATAATCGACGCGTTTTCCAAAAAGAACTGGCATTGGCAGTGCAGCGTGTGCAGGCGAAGGAGCTTCCAGGGTTTTCTTTGGCTATTTTGGATATTGATCATTTTAAAAAAGTGAACGATATTTACGGTCATGCCATAGGGGATAAAGTGCTCGTGGAACTGACGCATAAAATGCGAACGATGATTGAAAAACCACATCTCCTTGCAAGAATTGGCGGCGAGGAGTTTACCATCATTCTCTATGAACCTGATCCTCATAAAGCTGTTGCGCTTGTAGAAAAGCTTCGCGAGCATGTCGCTGTGTCACCGTGGGAAAGTATTGCAGCAACTATCTCACTTGGCATTACGCCTTTTAGGGAAGACGACAATGCAAACAGCTTGTTCACCCGTGCGGATGATGCGCTCTATGAATCTAAGCGGAACGGCCGAGATCGCGTTACGTATTTGTAAGTTGCTTCAATGAAGGATATAGCGTATTAAAGCAATTTTCTCTACTATTTTTTTTCTGAAGCTGGAACAATAAAGTCGACACACCTCGGCGACGACTACCACGACAACCTCCACAAAGACATGTATTCTAAACAGCAAAAAGGGAAACTCCGTAGTCGGCAGTTTCCCTTTTCTCATTAGTCCTCAATCAATTCTTCATTTAATGTCAGCAAGGCCACACACTCCACATGGGACGAGTTGATAGAATTGATGTTTTTGCGATTTTTAGTGAAACGGTTGTATGCGGGAACATATCGACTATTTCCTACGTTCGTGGGAACATGTCAAAGAAATTATAGTTTATTTTTCATTTTAAGTTCAATACTTCTATCTCGACGATCTTTCCACTTTTGAATTACTATTTCATTATTACCTACACTAAACCTTTTAATTGCTTCATCTAAAATTGCTATCTCATTATCGTAATCTTTTAATTTACGATAAGCCATTGCATATGAATTGTATAATGCAGGTGCTTCATATCCATGATATCTAGCTTTATCAAATAAACTTATTGCTTTTTCAACATTTCCATTTTTTCTTTCTGCATCTCCATCCTCCCAATAAGGCATTCCTTCATCAAAACCTTTTTCCCAGTTATTAAAATTCTTTATTTCATTTAATGGGACTCTATTATGATAGGGCTTGATTTCGATTTTTTTCACTTTAGGATTTTCTAAATTTCCATATTTAATTTTTAAAAATTTCCATACGTCAATCAAATGGTACGTTGGGACTTCTCTTCCTATTCTCTCTATTGCTTTATCTTGATCAATTTCATAATTATAAACATCATCATCTCCAATATATATCCATGCAGTAACCGATTTTGCAAATTGAGTTTTCAATACTCTACTTCCATGCTTATTTAACAATTGTTTTGTTTCATCAATATATCTTCCCATTTCCCCACCATAAATTCTTTCAATGTCATTACGAATACTACGTTCAATAAACATCACTGCTTTTAAATTTTCTTCAGTCACCTTGTCAAACTCTCTATAAGATTTTCCGAAATAATGTTCATCAATTTCAGTAGCGTATAAAACAGGTGCTTTTTCAAATTCAAAATATGGGGTATTTGGGCTTCTATCATAACCATTCCCTCGCTTTGCTAACAAAGGGGTGATTCTATTAGTCAATCTGTGATTAGTTTCATTTAATATACGTAACATTGTCTTGCTTTCGAGCTCTATCGCTTCTACTTCCGTTAAGTTTATTGCAACAAATCTTGATTCTGTCTCATATAATTCTTTTATTTTTTCAGCAACATATGCTCTATCGTGATATTCTTTATAACGATTACCTCTACCCTTTCCAACATAAAACACCTCCCCCGTATCTTTTAAAAACCATTCATAAACATAAAAATCATTATGTTTGCTTCCCGTTATTGTTCCTACCGGCGATGAAGTTACAGAAATTTCACTTTCATCTGTTGATAGTTTTATTGATAAAGCATTCATTAAACCCTTATTTGATTTACTGTGATTCTCTTTACTTTTCTTGAATATTTTTTTAAATAAACTCATAGTGTTTCCCCCCCTAAAAATAAACTCGTCACCAAAAGTTCGTACGGTTGGTTTTCTTATTAAACAGTTTCTCTTTTTCATTCTCCCTTAACAACTCATCAGGATGTTTTTCTGAATCCCGAATCCAATTGGCCTTTTCCATCGCCCATCTATACTCCTCTGAATCTTCTTCCATTTCAGCAGCAACATACTCCTGAACTAATTTAGAATAGAAGTAATTCAAGGAATTGTTTATGAGTTGCTGTGTTTTTATGTATTCATTGTCCCGCTTTTCCTGTAAGATTAATCTTTCTTCCTCCTCTTTTAAACGTTGTTTTTCTTGTATTATATACTCCTTTTCTCGCTCATCAATTATTTCTGGTAATGAAAAAACATAGACAAATACTTTTCTTAAAAGATCCTCAGTAGACATTCTTTTGGTTTGATTTATATTTTTTTCACTTCTTCCCCAGTTACGCCAATACAGCTTATAACCAACTTCCACATTTATTGTTCCTTTAGTTTCATATTCAAACGTATGATATGTAGAATATCTTTCATCTTCTGGTGATAAGTTAATTTTTCTACATGGCAATTTAAAGTTCAAAGTAATAGTATATTTATCTTTCAATATAATTTCCGTTTCCTCATATTTGGGAACAATCTTAGCGTCCGCTCTCTCAAGAGCTTTGAATAAACTATCTATAAAAGGTAAAACTTCTGGAAATATTTCTCCAGATGCCGATTTAATTCTTAATCTATCCTCTCGATAGGATTGAGTTTTTTTACGATACCCAATTATCGCCTTATGTGGTTTTGAAGACAGTGTTTTATTTATTTTTAAATTATTATAAATATCTATTAACCTATCTTCATCTTGTTTAAAGTAAGAAAAATAACTTTTTTCCTGTTCTGATAATTTTCCGTCACTTGTTTTTAATGGTGGTGATTCTTGTTTTTCTTTTTGTTTTGTGGACTTAACAATCTTTTTTGGAGCTAATTTAACTTGATTCTTTTTCGCTTTTTTAATTGTAATCACTACACTATCTTCCGCATTCGGTAATTTTGGCTGCGATGGCTTTTCATTCCCCATGTATAATTGACTCCAGTAAGATTGGGTAGGCAATGGTATGCCATAATCAACACAAGCCTTTTTCAGATTATGATAAGGTATATCAAGTTTCTTAGCTGCCTTTGTCATTCCAACAGACCAAACTTCATCATATAAATCTTTCCTAGAAATTGATAACAAATATACCACCCCATCTAGTAGCGTTTACTTATATTTTATACTATTAAAATTTTCGGTCAATTTAACACTAATAAAAGCCCATGCCTTTTCCGACATGAGCTCGTAAAGTATTCATATTATATTTCTTTTGCGATCTCAATCCCCGACTTAAATTCAATTGTTAATTGTCTTTCATGAATCGTTATCTTTTCAACCAAGCGCCTCACAAGTAAATCGTCATACACTTCAAGTTTCTGCGGTTGCTCTTTTAAAAATTTTGTCATTTCCTCAATCTGCTGTCTAAGTCCCTCTCGTGCTGCATTTTTCATCATGACTTCCTGCTTCAGTTCCCGTAATTGGTATATTTCTTCTGCCACGTCATCATAATCTTCTTTTGAATTTGCTAGTCTGAGCAGTTCCATTTGAAGTTCCTCTAACTTTTTGTCAATATCAGTTGTTGGTTTATCCGCATTTTCATTCAAAACTGTTTCAATATTTTCTATTAATATATTCAAATAGTTATCCTTGTTTCCTAACACTTCATTGATGGCTTGTACTATAGCTTGGTGAAGTTCATCTTCTCTGATTGTTTCTGCATTACAAAGGTGTGTTTTTCTTTCTAGCCTGCTAACGCATCGCCACACGATAGATCTGTATCCTCGGTTATTCCAATGCACCCTTCGGAAAACATCTTCACATTCTTTGCAAAAGACTATACTCGACAAAGCATACTTGCTGCTATACACTCGTTTCTTTCCAGTTTTTCCGTTTCGAATGTTTGCCCTTCGCATCATTTCTTCTTGAACTTGTAAATAAATCTCCCTTGGAATGATGGCTTCGTGGTTATTTTCTACATAGTATTGTGGAACGTGACCATTGTTGACAACTCGCTTTTTCGTTAAAAAATCTACGGTATATGTTTTTTGAAGCAATGCATCTCCGATATACTTTTCGTTTTGGAGAATCTTTTTAATCGACTCCGGTCTCCACTTAGACCGTTTAGCTGCGGTAAGTATTTCATCCGCTTCAAGTCCACGTGCTATTTGAACTAAACTTGCTCCTTCTAAATATTCCCGGTAAATCCGTTTAACGATTTTCGCTTGTTCTGGGTTAATGACTAGTTTGTTGTTCTCATCTTTGGTATAGCCTAGAAAGCGATTATGGTTCACTTGCACCTCACCTTGCTGGTATCGGTATTGTATTCCTAGTTTTACGTTTTGGCTAAGTGACTGACTTTCTTGTTGTGCTAGGGATGCCATGATGGTGAGCATAATTTCACCTTTTGCATCCATTGTATTGATGTTTTCTTTTTCAAAAAACACAGGTATTTCTTTATCTTTTAATTGCCTGATGTATTTTAAACAGTCCAGCGTGTTTCTCGCAAATCGACTGATGGATTTTGTGATGATCATGTCGATTTTTCCATTCATGCTATCCTCAATCATCTTATTAAACTGTTCACGCTTTTTGGTATTTGTCCCAGATATTCCATCGTCCGCATAAATGCCTGCCAACTCCCATTCAGGATTGTTCTGAATATAGGTAGTATAGTGTTCCACTTGAACTTCATAACTAGTTGCTTGTTCTTCGCTATCTGTTGATACACGACAATAAGCTGCCACTTTTAATTTTTTCTTATCCTCTGCATCAACATTTCTCGTTCTTCTCCTAGCTGGGATAACTGTTACGCTTCTTGCTAAAGCCATTTTAAGTCACCTCTTCTTTAATTAAGCTGTATACATATTCTGCTTGTTTAATTGGATTGTCGTATTTGTCTTCCACTTCTCCGATCGTAAATTCAAAACATGATGTAAATGACTCTTCCTCTTTCGTTCTATTTAATCGTCCTAGTTTTTTCGCTCGTTTAAATCTTTCGTTTTTTAATTGTTCAAATTGTTCTTTTGAAATTAATCTCGGAAACAATTCATTTCCTAGATACCTTTCATCTGTTAATATTCTAGTAATTCCGCCATGTGACCGATTAATACCAGATTCCCTTGCTGCATTAGCTAAAGATTGGCCCGATAAGTATGATGCGATTAAAAGCTTTAATTGCTCAGCTTCTTTGGCATGAACTTCAATTTTTCCGTTTACTATTGCATATCCAAAAGGTGTATGTGCCATTAGCGATCAATCCTTTCTCTAAGTGTAATGCCACAATTCAAATGAAATCCTATCTCATTTGGTGAATATACGATTATCTTTTTTACAATGTCTTGAAAAGATTCTTCATCAAATGCATCTATAAATATTCCTTGCTTAAAATATTTAATGAGCCGCTTCACTTCATTTAGCTGATTTGAACCATCATTAATTGAATACAGTAACTGTTCTCTTTCTTCTTTTAATTTCATGTGTTTTTGAGACAATTCCATTTTCTGTTCATTAAAAATTACGGGTTCTAAAAAACCTTTTGTCATTAATTGTATTAACGTATTCAGTTCGTCTTTTGTAACTTCGAGTTGTTTTTCTATCTCGTTGATTTTTTGATAGTTTTCATCTTGATTCAACGTTTCTAGTTGTTTGGATAGTGGGGTTAAAACATAACTATATCCAAAATTTAGTTTATTCATCATCGTAATAAAGGCTTGATGAATTCGTTCTTCTCTTATAAAAAGCATGGAGCATCTATCTTTATTTTTGATATGTGTTGAACAGCACCAGGCGACATATTTTTTATGGGTTGAAGTATGAGTTCTTCTTTTAAATGTATCGCCACATTCCGCACATTTAATCTTTCCTGAAAAAGGATAGCGATTTAAATATTTTCTACTTCCGACCGCTACATTCTTCTGACTTGCTTGGTATTCGAGCATCTGATTAGCCGCTTCAAAATCAGTATGTGTGATGATTGCTTCATGATGATTTTCAATTAAGTATTGATCCAGTTCACCTTGATTTACTTTTCGATTGAAATGTTCATCGGTAAAAGTTTTTTGAAGTAACACATCTCCCGTGTATTTTTCGTTCTTTACTATTCCACGTATCGTAGTGCCTGTCCAATTACCATTTCGTTTTGTTGGAACTCTTTCTTCGTTTAGCTGCCTAGCAATGCGTTCAGTTCCCACTCCTTCAAGTACACTATTGAATATTCGCTTGACGACCTGTGCTTGTTCTTCATTTACAACAACCTGTTCATCGATATAATCGTAACCGTAAGGCGGATACGATAATTTGTACGTTCCACGTTTGAATCGTTGCCTAATCGACCACTTACTGTTTTCTGAAAGCGACACTGATTCATTTTCTGCAAGGCTACTTAAGATTGAAAGCATGAGTTCACTTTCCATTGAGTTCGTATTGATGTTTTCTTTTTCAAAATAAATGTGTACGTCTAAATCCATCAATTTTCTAACTAACTCCAGGCAATCAATCGTGTTTCTCGCAAATCGACTAATTGATTTTGTTAAAATGAAATCAACCTTTCCTTTTTCGCAGTCAGATATTAAGCGAAGCAGTTCAGGTCGTCTATCCTTTTTCGTCCCTGTGATACCTTCATCACTGTAAATATCAACGAGCCGCCATTCTTCATTTGTTTCAATCAAAGTTTTGTAGTGTCGTCTTTGTGCTTCTAAACTAATAAGTTGATCCTCATTTGATGTTGATACACGTATATAGGCAGCAACCTTTTGTTTCGGTTTTATTGCTGAAGATGTTGTCACATCAAGCATTGTTATCTTTCTCATCAACTCCACCCCCTTCTTGTACGTGATACATTACCGTTAAAGCACTGTCATATCAAGGTTTATCGCACATTAAAGGGCCTAATAAAGGGGTGAATTTTTGACGATTTAATTTACTTAATTAATTGAATTCATCCTGTGAATTGAGTTCTTTTTCTTGTAATATCATTAGAGTTTTTTCAGCAAGATAAAAATTAAGTTCATTTTGAAGTTGTTCCTTGGTTGGTTTTGATGGTTTATGGTTTGGTGTTTGATGATTAGGTGAGAGTTGTGTCATTCGCATATATTTTTCCTCCTAAATAGTCTTCTACCTATATGCGAAAAATAGTGGTAATTCGAACCCTTATTTCTGTAATATGTTGATTAATAGTTGATATGTAATTGAAGTTGTAGATATAATGAAAGTAGATTATTCAACAAACGGGCCAGATTGATGAACTATGTAAATATAGACAGAATTTATTATAGTAGAGGTTGATTTTGATGAAAAAAGTAGCATACGATGACTATTACCAAGAGCTTAATTATTTTGGAAATCCATATCCAGGCCTTATTGATTTTTTTACAAATTATCAACCTAAAGGAATAGTTCTTGACTTGGGCTGTGGGCAAGGAAGAGATTCCTTGTTCATTGGAGACTTAGGATATAAAGTTATTGGAATTGACCATTCAACAGTCGGGATTAACCAGCTTAAAGAGGAAGCTAAAAAAAGAAATTTAGATGTTGAAGGCATAGTAGATAACGTATATAACTTTCCAATATCCAAGGACATTGATATTGTATTATTAGATTCAATGTTACATTTTTATAAAAATGATTTACAAAAAGAGATTGAATTTGTAAACAAAATACTAACCGAACTCAAAGAAGGCGGTGTTTTCGTAAACTGTATTTTAAAAGGAGATGCACGTGAAAAGACTTTGAAAAAAATTATTAATGAATCTCCATATGAGTGGGAAACATTAACTGATACTTATACTGAGTACAGTGAAGCTAATGCAGAATTTCACCTACTTGCCGTTAAAAAAGGAAAGAAACATTGAACAATCTAATTCACTAATTGGGCGCGTTTGTGGAAGAACAAATAGTCATTTAAGTTACAACCGAAGAGTTTAACTACTCCTCGGTTGTTTTTATTTATTCATACTTCACAAACGCATCTTTAAATCCTGCCTTCTTTGCCTTTGCCAATTGTTTGTCAGCATTTGCTTTTACACTATAAGCACCAATTTGTACTCGGTATAATTTTTTACTACCAGTTGATGGTTTAGATGCTGTTGTACTTTTTGCTAATTCTTTCTTCACATCTGCCCGGAATGTATCCATTGACTTACCATGTTTTGAAAACCAATGACGTGGGTCACCATGATTACTAGCAATTTTCTTCTGATAGCCTTCATAATGACCGAAGATGTTTTTCTCTGTCAATTTGTATTGTTTACAAAGGTAAGCAGCAAGTTCAACCGCTTCTTTATAAACCTTATTAAAGTAAGTTTTATCCGTTAAATTATCTTCACAGATTTCAAAACCAATATGGGTATTGTTCGCATCACCACCCGCATGCCATCCACGATGATTCCAAGGTAATGTTTGGTAAGTGGCAATAGACCCATCTTTTAACTTTCCGATAAAAGCATGAACACATACTTGCCTGCCATCTGGACGTGGCTGGTTCCAGTGATTGTTGTATTGATTCTTTCCTAACAATCCATCGTCTGGGCCAACGTAACGTTTTAAATTCGGATTGTTTGCCCCTGTGCTATGAACCATAATTCCTTTTGGAGTAATCTTTCTTCCCGCTTTATAGCATTCATTTTTCGTTAAAAATAATTGTTTTAATTTCATTCTTCATTTCCTCCTTTATCGTGTAACTGAGCAAGTACATTTTTCAACTTCTCAGGTATTGGTAAACCCAAGTGTGAAGCATTTTCTAGCATGGAAATTCCTTCATTTGAACAGTAAAAAAAGATGACTGCTGTTCTAAGAACGCTGCCATTCCCTATTAAATGTGTGTCAATCATATGCCCGACACCTACCAGTATAAAAATTAATACCTTCTTAAATATCCCTCGGTAACCAATCTCACTAGATAGTTCCTTATCAACAATTGCACACATAATTCCAGTGATATAATCAGCAACAACCAATATGATCAGCGCATACAAAAAGCCATCTAACCCTCCTAAAAACCAACCAATAAATCCGCCTAGCGCTGTAACGATAATCTGTATCCAGTTCCATATATCCTTCATAGAAAATTTCCCCCTTCAGTTTTAAAAACATCTATATAAAAAGGGTGTCCACATTTTGTAGACACCCTTGAATTATTCATATTTGTTTGGGTAATGCTTCCCACACTCGCATATCTTCCTGCCCTAATGACCAAATGGCAATCCCTCGTAATTTCCATCGGTAAGCCGCTTCATTTGCCCAATAAACCAGACTATCGACATCTTGATAATAAAGAATCGAAAAACCATCGGCATCTCCTAGAAATAATCGTGATATCCAAAGATTAATATCCTTTGGTTTTATTTTGACGGTATAATCATTTCCCGCAATTAGTGGTAATTCTTGTGAGTGGAAGAAATCATAATCCATTGATATATCATCATTTCTTGTGCTTATTTCTTCTACATCATTATTTACTTTAAAGACTTGGAACTCATTATCCCAGGTAACTCCTGTTCTTGGTATTCTTCCAAATTCTACTGTGTTTCCATTTGGAAAAGTTATATCTACACTTTCATATGGTTCGTATGTCCATGCATCTCCTAAACGAAGCAAGTCAGATATCATGCGGTTATCTGAACGAATTCCTGCATAGCCTCCACTGAAATCATTTATATCCACTTTAAATCTGAATGTGTTTGCTGCCCCGGAATACACCCTGACAGAATTATTACGAATTCGCATTTCAATCGTGTACAGATTAGGAGCAGTTCGTAAATTAGCGTTTGATGTTCGTTCAATTTGAACATTATAACTACCCAGTAATGAATTACTTTTATACAACTCTAGACGTTGAGAAGTATAATTTAAACAGCAAAACAAATCTCCACAAAAAACTCCTGCTCTCCCACTTCCGTTTTGTGGGAATCCAATTCTTGCTCTAATGTGTATATCTTTAAAATCTGAATATCTCCATGTCAATTCACCTTTTCCATCAAGCTGTGCATAAGGACGTGGATTGTTAAAATCATCTTTTTTCCATACTTCCCATTCACCACTTAAGGTTATCCAATAATTGCTAGGTAGCGGATTTTCATCCCTGAAGTCTTCGTACCAAATAAGGGCTGAGTCTGGTTTTCTTCTCAATACTTCGGTCGTTAATTTAAATGCCCGGTCAGGTTCTACCATTTGACCATTTACCCCTTTAAATTTTCGCGGGGCAAGTAAAAATTCCGCTTCACCCGCGCTAGATGATTGCCTGAAGTCTGAGCAAACTCTAAAACCATAAAACTGTACACCAGGTATTCCTGCTTTAACTTTGATGGTATGTGCACCTGCTGTTAAGGATATATTCTTCTTTAACGTTAACCAACAAGTTGTTCTCCAATAAGGCCACCATAGCCTACTCTCTTTAATAGTTGTTTCATCATTATCAATTGATATCTTAATAGAATTCTTATCCCAAAATGGAAAACCAATTCTTACTGCAATGTCATAAGTTCCACTAGATTGTAATGTGAAATTATATATCGTTTCACCGTTTTCACCGAGAGTAACCATCTGAGAAGAATCAGATACAATTCCCGCATGACTATCATAATTACTGCCTTGACGGTCAATATATATATTTCCAAACTCCGTCTTTTGTTGTTTACTATACGCTGTTAAAAAGCTTCTTCGGTTATAATCTTCTGCAATTAATGGATTGGTTCTCGTAACTGCATCTGGACCTTCCATGTAATCATAGACATGTGGCAATGCCCATGGGACTTTATCGTAATCATCCCAATAAGCAATGATAGGAATCATCGGTTGCGGTGGTGCATCATTAGTAAAATTATAAACACCTGTCATCCAAAGTTGTGCAGCATAATAGGTGTTGGACGTACCACGATAAACCCTATTTAAATTCTGAGGAGTATCATCAATTCGCCAGTTCCAACCATAACCAGGAAGACCTAAAAATATCTTCTTAGGTGACATGACGCTCGTAGCATAATTATAAATACCTTCCAACCAATCTCGCGGGGAAACAGGACCAGGAGCCGAACCTGCCCAAGCCATCCCATAACTCATAATCGCAGCCGTATCACAATAAGGATCTAAATCTTCATATACACACCAGTTTTCTCCACCAACAGAACCTTGAACCCCTGTCATCCCAGGTAAGCAAATATTGACAAGCTTTGATGAGTCATACTGTTTTACAGTTTCATAGATGTTTTTAAATAAAAGATTTGCGGCATTTTTGTTTTCATAGCCACCGCCACGTTCTAAATCAATATCAACACCATCACACCATGAATATTTCTTCATGATTCGAATGATTTCTGATAAAAATTTATCTTTTGCTCCATTCGTGTTATTTCTGATTGCTGTAAATATAGATGCCGTTCCATGATTCATGATTGTCAGTAGCCACTTTATATGCGGCCATTTATTAATATATGGCATCATGCTCGATATACTTGTCCCTGTTTCTTTAATAGTACCTGTAATATCTACCTCAAATGTAAATATACCGACCGTGTCAAGCCTATCCCCGTATTTGTTTAAAGCCTCATACATTCTTGCATTTCCCATGAAACTCCATATCATTGTCTTTCTACCCTCTAAATATTGACTCATTGCTTGCCACTTCCTTCTTGCATCTCCTGGAATTCAAACAAAACTCGTGCTGCTTTTCCTTCTTCGAGTTCTACAATATGTTTACTATCAGATGCTGCAGTATATTGATAGAACCCTTCTTTTTCTGTTTTACTTTGATTTCGCAATACTTGTCTATTGGAAGCCAATATTGAAAATGTATCATCCGAATTTGCCGCAGCTTTAAATTTCATCCTGTGCGAGCCATACCCTTGCGATAGTTTAATACTTCCTGCTTTCATTGATTGAAGGGGTGTGATATGACAGTCCAATCCAGCTGAAGTTGAACCCAGATTAAATATGACAATTGTTTCTTTACTTCTAACCACTCCGTTATAAAAACGAACTGGGAGAACCCCGCTTTCTTCTCTATATTTTTCAAGTGAAGTTTCTGTATTTAAGACATATCCCGTTAGCTTATCGCCTTCTTGAAGTTGTATATCTGTATAATAAATCGTCCCCGTACAGTCTGTAACGAACAATTTCAAAGTTACATTTACGACTCTTTTATCTTCTTTCACACGTATCGTTTCACTAAATCGAGTAAATTGTATCGCCATTCGAATCACCTAACCATCAAGAGTCCACTTTATTTCTGATACATGCCCAACCCACCCAGTAGCGATTGAACCACCTTGCAATAGAAGATCCGTAAAATATACAGTTCCAGTACAATCTCTTACAAATAATCGGATTGTAATTCTTCTAATTTTCCCAGATCCTTTTGGAGTAATTGCATGTGCAGTTTGAGTTAAAAAAACCATTTCAAACACCTCTAATATAAATCAATAATTCTCTTTTCAATCGATCCATCTTCGTATTCAATTTCCACTTCAATCCCTACTTGCCCATTTGGTCCTTTCTCTAGATTTTCAGAACCAATTTGTGCGGATATAGTATAATTCTTTCGATTTGCTGGATATACGGTTTGATACATAGATTTCGTCATTCCCAAAACACCTTCTGCTTTAAAAGATGCATCACCGCTTGCACCATTATTCGTATCAACATTAAAACCAGAATTCACCCAGTAAGTAAATCCATCATCTGCTCTGGAGTTTCTTAAATGGTTAAACGGTACTAAGTCTTTTATTTCCTGCCTATCAAGCACATCAGTATCGTGTAGCATGTCCGCAGCTTTATCCCACTGGGCTGATGAATCACCTAATTCTTTTAATTTTGTCGATAATTCAATCACTGTTTTCCAGGGTTCTTGTAAGTTATATTGTCTGCGTACAATACGAGTTTTCACTTGTAAGTTTAATTCTTTATCGTTCACGGTAACAATATCTCCTAAATCCCACTCTTCGTGTTCATAACCTGTTAGTACAGACAAGTCCATTGCTGTTAAAACATACGACACTCTCGGTTTTGCATATTGTCCCAGCCTCATATTTGCAAATTCTAACATTTGATAAGGATTGCTAAATGATGAGGCATCAAGTGTTGCAATTCGAACTTCCGATGTAAAACTATAATCTTCTACATATGCTTTGTTATTATTGATAGATGAAAATGTCATGCCATCTTTACCGTATGCGTATAATCTTGTCACTAAACTTCTTGTATCCACTGTTCTTTGAATACTTTTCATATTCTTTCTATAGCTAAATAACGCACCACTATCTTTACCGCCAAATGTCAGTAAATGAACTAAACGATTCGCACTATCAAAAATTAAATCTCCACCATGGATATTTTGCACTTCTCGTAATATAGATAATGCATTTTTCTCCTCTGATTCCCACGTCCGCTTTGTAGTTACATTCACATTTCCAACAGACCACTCCGTTCCTTCTAACGCATATTTCATCGGGACATCAGCAGTATCTGCATTAAATTCAATAGGCTGTTTGTCCGTACTAAAAGCTAAGTCATAAAAATCTGCTTCTGCATATACGTGAGTGATGATATTACCTTCTTGGCTTTTTTCATCCGTTATCGTTCGTATGCGATACACATCGTCTACGATTTGAATTTGTTTTTCGTTTTCAATACTTTCCCTTTTTAAATCATGAAAAGGAATCTTAAACTCTAAGATGTCAGCACCATTAATTTCACTTGTAACAATGACATCAAACGCATTTTCTAAAACTGCATCCCATGCTCCATTACTATCCAAAACGACAGGCCTAGCAAATCCAAGTTTTTCATAGGCAGGTTTTGGGATATCATGCAATATAACTTCTATTAGTTTCGGTGTTTTCGTTTCATCTTCTGTCGTTAAAGTAATGCGATAGCGGATATAGGCTCTATTAGGTGAAATTAATTCACCTGTTGGTCCAATTGTTTGCCACGAAGTCCAATCCTCAAGGTCATCTGATGTGGATGTTTCAACTAAACTAATCGCAGTTGTTCCAGCAATATATTCACTAGTTACTGAAACTCTACCATTGCCACCTAAACCACACTTTTTAGGTACTGTATAGAGCACACCACTACTTGGATATTTGTTATCTTCTTGCTTTAAAATAACAGAACCTAGCTCTTTTAATGCATCGACTTGAGCTGCATTATCCGCACCATTTGCATGAATCGAAGATTTAAAATATAAGTGTATATCTTCTATCGTTAACTTTGAATCTTTCTCAAAAAACCAATCATCAAAACCTCCAGCATAGTAATAAGTATCTTGTAACATCCCCATTACAATATCAGCGGTACATTCTTCATTCAATACACCTGTATAATCTCTTACAGGTGATTGCCAAGTTGTCCCATTCGAGCGATCGCCGATAAAGTTTTGTATTGTTTTATTGTTTCTATTAATAATCGTTGTGATAAAATACCAGCCATTATTTACAAAGCTAATACTTGGTGTCTCGGATGTATCATAAATTAATGTTCCAGCATTGTTATAAAGCATTAATCGTAGTCTTCCTTGATATAAAGATATATAGAGAATTGGTTGTCCAGGTCCATTTCTAGTACTAAATATAGGAATAAATGTTTGACCAATTGAATACGTTGTTGGATTTATCCAGCCACCGACAACAATTTTCTCCCCTAAATCAGTAAAAAAGCTACCATCATTGGTAGCAGTAAGATATGTCTTTTCACTTGTTGGATTGACAATATTCTGCCTGAAAAATCGCCCAAACTTCCCTGCCACTAAACTGGCAGATGTTCCAGACCAATTTGATATAGTAAAATGATGATTATTTGTGCCACTATCTATCAGCTGACTTGCATTTGGCTGCGATTCATTAAAACGCCATAATGCAACTGTTTCATCATGAATCGGAAACTCACCAGTAAAATCTGTTTGAGATGTTACAACCGATTTAATCGCCATAATAAAATCACCTCCATCTACTTTGACTTAATACATGAAGTTCCGTAAATGCTGCTCCTGTACTATTTACTTTTATTTCATTACTACCAGGATATAAAACTGGAAAGTTTAACTCGTCTAAAATAGACAACCCATTTCGGATTGTATTACCACTTGTATCTGTTATTTTTGCAGTTAGTAATCCACTATCAATGATTAATATTTCATTTGATGATAATGGTCCATTAACTTTTAAACTTTCGCCATTTGTGGTAACCGTTAAAAATGTTGAACTTGAATTACTGATATTTCCTTTCATTCGATATATCGGGAAAGATTCTATATTGCCTAACTCCCTTTCAACTACATGGCTACCAGTAGAATTAATCGTAAATTGCTCATCTGTAATCGCATAACCATAAGGGTCTGGACAAACAAATGTAAGTTCAAAGGAACCTGCACTTCTTAATATTCGTTCACAATCCACTTCCTCTACTAAACGTGCTAAAAAATATCTGTTTGGAATATCGTCTAGCACTAATTGTTTTAATCCTAAATTAGGGTTCAACCATTCAGCTACATCATCCAATAGATGAATCACTTCGGTAAATGAATGCTGCGGAAAAATATTACAAATGACTTTGATATATTTTTCTGATGTATCTGAACCTAGATCGGCAATTCCCATTCGACCAGGTATAACTTCAAATGCATTTCTAGGAGCGGGAGAAACTTGCCAACTAACAATTCTTGCGGTGATTTTCATGTTTTTCGAATGAACGCCATCAAATGTAAACCCCATTCATCCCACTCCTTTCTAACTTGGCACGAACCTCCCTTGTGCTCGAGACCCTGTTTGAATCAAGTTATATAATTCTTGTGAAACTTTTCTAATATCATCTTCACTTCTGACAATCATTTGTTGGATTGTAATTAATGATCCATATCCATCTTGACTTGTTGTAATACCGTTTGCCCCTACATTCATGTTTGATTGAATGTCGAAATCTGTGGGAACAGCATCTTGAATATCTTCAGATACTTGACTCATTGCCTTATCAAAACCTACCCCTAAACCTTGAGCCATATCATCACCAATACCAGCAAATACAGTTGATGGTGATTTAATACCAAGTAAACCTTTTACTCCACTTACAATTCCACCAACAAAATTACTGATTTTATCTTTGATCCAAGTAACCATAGAGGCAATTCCATCCCAAAGACCACGTACAATATTTCGACCGATATCGACAATTGCAATTGCTGCTTTTCCTATTCCCGTAATTAATGCCATCACAATTTGTGGTAAAGCAGCGACCAGGGAAGGTATAGCTTTAATTATGCCTACTACTAATTGCAAAATGATACGGATCCCCATATCGATAATCATCGGTAAGTTTGAGGTAATAAAGTTAATAATTGAATTTATTATTTGTGGTAAGGCAGCTATCAATCTAGGTAAAGCTGCAACAATACCTTCAGCTAAAGCCATAATAATTCGAAGAGCCGCATTTAATATTTGCCCTAAATTATTGATTAACGTATCTACAATTAAAATGATTGCATCTATAACCGCTGGAATTAGCTGTGGCAAGGCACCTGCTATTCCGTTCGCTAATGCGATAACTATTTGAATAGCCGCTTCAATTAAAATAGGTAAATTTTCAATGATAAACTCCGCAACAGTTGTTACTAAATATACGACCATTTCAACTAACGGCTCGATATTCCCTACAATCGCTTCAATAATTCCTGTTAATAAAGCAATCGCACCTTCTAATAAAGGTGGCAGTAAAGTAGGCAAAAGTTCTACCAATACATTCACCAGCTCTGTTAGCATTGTGGCTATCATATCAATGGCACCCGGGATATACTCTGTAATTCGATTAATTCCTTGAATTAAAAAAGATGATATTCTCTCGCCTATAGCGGTAATATCACCTTCTTGAAATCCATCATTTAATATTTCAGTTATATCTCGAACTAATTCTGTCACATCACCAACTGCCCCTTGGGCCATTTCTGCAAACTGTTCTCCGATAACGATTTGTAGTCCTTCATAGGCTGATTTTAAACTTCGTACAGAACCCGCTAGTCCACTTTCCATCGTGTCTGACATTTGCTGCGCAGCACCATCAGCATTTTCAAGTTCCTTATAAAGGTTATTCATCTCATCGCCAGTTCCAGATAATAATGCATTCACACCCGCTAAGTCTTGTTTATTGAAAATATTACTTAATGCGTTCATTTTATCCGCTTCTGACAAACCATCGAGTTCTTTATTTAAATCCGTAAATATATCGTTCATATCTCGAATATTCCCCGATGAATCAGTAACGCTTATCCCCAGACTTTCTAATTCTTTTGCAGCAGCTGATGTGGGAGAAGTTAAGGACATAATGATGTTTCTTAGTTTCGTTCCGCCTTCTGCTCCTTTTATCCCCCTGTTAGCGAGAACTCCTAACATCACATTCAAAGTATCCAAATCTTGCCCAGCATTTTTCATTGTCGCTCCCGCAACAAGTATTCCTTCACCTAATTGCTGTACATCCGTGTTTGACTTTTGTGACGTCTTTGCCATTTTGTCCATATATAGATCCATATCAGCGATTTCAAGGCCTAAAGCTGCCATCGAGTCTGTCACTAAATCAGATGCTCTTGCTAAATCCATATCACCCGCAGCTGCAAGTGTAAGCACACCTGGAAGTGCTCCTATCGCCTGTTCTGTATCATATCCCGCTAAAGCTAGATAATTTAACGCTTCGGCTGATTCAGATGCCGAGAAACGTGTACTTGCTCCAGCATCTTTTGCTGCTTGAGATAATTTATTAAAGGCTTCTTCCCCTTCTTCGCCTGTAAGTCCCATTGTTGCCTGAACTTGCTTCATGGCATCTTCATATTCACCGTAAACATTTAAAGAGTCCTTTATAAACTTACCTGATGCGACTGCCCCAGTTCCAATTGCGGCCATTGCTGCGGCGGCTGCTTTTAAGCCTGCTACTAATACTTTACCTGCAATTTCACCCGCTGTTTTTAAACCATTCACAAGTTTTTCTACTTTTTCTCGATTAAGATTCTTTACTTCTTCTTGTGAGTCCTTCAGTTCACGTTCTAAGTTATTTAACTCAGCATTAGCATTATTTAACTGGGTTTGCCAAGACAATGTTCTTCTATCATTTTCCCCAAAGGATTCAGCAGCATTGGCAAGGGCCTTTTCTAGCGTTGATATTTTTTCCTTTTGTGCATCAATTTCTTTATTCAATACTGCATTTCTTGCGGTTATTGCTTTAATCGATTTATCATTTCTATCGAATTCTGATGTCACTAATTTCATTTCTGAGCCTAACACTCTGAAGCTTTGGTTAATTTCCCGTAGAGATTTCTTAAATTCACGTTCTCCTTCAACACCAATTTTAAGCCCAAAATTGTCTGCCATACTGCCACCTCCTATCCATAACAAGTAAAAAAGCACCTCTTTGATTTGAGGTGCTAGTAGAAACTTTATATTTAAATACCATATGGAATAACTTCATCAATTGAAAGTTCATTTTTAGGTTTTGTGAGACCCGTGAATTGTTTGTGGATTTCCCATTGATCAAGTAAATGGCCAATAGGCATTAACCACACTTCTTCTTCAGTCCTTTTCAGCTGTGTCACGCCATAATAAATAAGTCGAGCAAACATTTCTTCATCGTTTACTCGTCCACTTCGTTTTTTGTATCGGTTTCCTCCGACTCAATATGTCGTTTTGTCCCTTTAAACATTGCTTCCATAATTGCATCTTTAAAAGTTGCCATCTCAGCAGGAGATGTTAACAGTTCCACATCATCTTCCGTTAACAATTCTTTCTTTTCTTCATTCAATCGATTATGGATATAAATATTTTGATTGGCAAGTAGGGTAATTAACCAGACAATCTCATCTAAAGCCATCTCAAAGTTTTCAGCTTTCATTAACTTCTCACCTAAATCTTCTAAGCCACCATACCTTTTTGCAATTTCCTTTGTTGCTTTTGTTGTTAAGATTAATTCATAGTCCAAACCACCAATCGTAATCTTAGCACTTCTTTCATTCGTCATAATTGATCGCTCCTTTTATCCTTCAGTCCCCGCAGCAAAAACAGGTTCATAAACTTCGCTATACCAACCTGTGATAATTTCTTGGTTTACTCCATCATCACCTTCACTAACTTCCGCTTTCCATGGATGTTTTCCTTGACCATCAAGCTTGTTTCTCCGTAAAACCGTACCTTCAATTGTTGGTGTAGAGAAAGTGATGCTGTCCCCTTTTGTCGCAAGGTTTGTCGCTGGAATACCAAATTTCACTCGGTATAGCCAAAAATATCGGTATTTCCCATTTGCCTTTTTCGCCCTAAAACCAATCGCAACTGGATCTCCACCATCTTCACTTGTAGATATCAGTACATGATTATCGTCAATTGTTGCACCTGTTAAATCACTAGCTGCTGCCACACCGATATCATCAATACCAAGCGATAATGTTCCGCTTTGAAATTCTTTAATCACTTCAGCCGCACCATCATCTGCATATAAAGTTGCTTCAGCTAGTTCAACAGATAATTCAGCACTAATAGCTTTTGCTAAAGGAGTAGGGTTTTCATAGGTTTCATCACCGTTTTCTCCTTCTGTTATTGTTGCATAATAAAGCCGATCAAGACCTATAGTAGCCATACTTCATTCCTCCATTTCAAATTCATAATATTTCGCTACATCAATTGCTAAATGGTGATAACCAGTATCATCTTCATGCCCGATATATCTCCTATCTGTAATAACAAAATCCGCACCCAAAAGAGTGCGGACTAAACTATTTTTAATTGATGTATAATTCTTTTTTGAAAACAACGAAACCCTAACTTCTTGTACATCATACTTTGGAATATTATCTGCATGTAATTCAAACATATCAACGATTGGTGTAATGACAATGTATAAATCAGGAGCAGTCTCTGAAAAGATACCTGTTTCAACTGGAATACCACATTGTTCTGCAATTTGAGTCACTTCGGCTAATACATTCATATGCTTTCCACTTCTTCTTCCAATTTTTTAATCATCGCATCCATACAAGGTTGCCTTGATGTTCTTCTTGCTGGTTTTAAAAATGGCTTTGCAGGTTGACCCGATTTTCCGTATTCGATTATATTAGCTAATTTAGCGTTGCTAACCCCATCTTTACGTGGTTCATTAAACCCTACTTTAACATTATGATTTCCTCTTCGGTCAACTAAGGCAGGTGATACTCCTAATGCAGATACCAACTCACCAGTTGATCTACTCGGAAGTTTTGTGTCCTTCCCAATAACCGAGCTTAAATTAGACTTCATTTTATCTAATACAATTTCTCCACCTGCTTCAAGAACCCTCGGAACGATTTCATCTGTTTTACTTCCCAATCTTGAAATCTTCATCAAGAATTCTTCTGGCATTTTAATATTAACTTTAGCCATCTGATGCCACCACCTTTTTTGTTAAAACCTCGATATACATATTTCTATTTTTCACATTATCAACGCTTACTATTTCATACCGTCCGTCATCACATACAATAAACATTTTCGGTTTAATGGTTAAATCGGGAATGTTTCTAAAACGAAATAACGCATTCGCTTCAGAAAAGGCTGCCCTATTTGCCCAAGTCTTACTACCAAAGCGTTCTTCTTTGTATGCTGTCACAGATGCTAGGATTCTATCGGTTTCTTCACTGAAAGACTCTTCATCTTTTACAATTTCACGTGTTACGATATCGATAAATGTACGCATTTTACCAAAACTCATACGCTATACCTTCCAATCTCTATCTAGCCTTAATAAAAGGTTGACTGTTTTCCAAACTTGCTCTCCAGCAAGTGCGCTATCTGCGAAAAATCCACCTGTACTGCCATCTCGACTTTCGTAAAAGTGTGATGCCAACATGATAACCGCTTGTTCCGTTGTCGCGGGCATATTCTCATCTAAATATGTGCCTTCTTTAATATGTTGATAACTCTCTGCATAAGAAATGGCGGCAGTGATGTACATTTCTATTAAAGCATCATCTTTATCATGTTGGAGTATTAAATTAGCCTTTACTTTTTCTAGTAATGTCATCACTTTCGCCACCTTTATTCTTCTGACATATAACCAGATGTTTTTAGTTTCGATAGTAATGCATTAAAATCCGCAACTAAGTCTTCTATTGTTTCTGCTGTACTATCAGATTGATTTGCCATTTTTTCATTTGAAGAAGAAGGAAGGCCAGTGACCTTTGCCCCTTCTTCAATAACAAGTTCCCCGCCAATAACCGTTTTTTCTCCGCCTTGTTCCGTATAATTCTTAGCGTTATACCCCATCGCATTCTACTCCTTTATTTATTTTTGTTGTAAGACTTTAATTGCTTCTGGCAAAATCAACTTTCCATCGACACGTTGACTTGCTAGGAAACCAACTTGCCCTGTTGTTGCAAAAAGTTCGTTTAAACGCTTGAATGAACGACCTTGTCTGTCTGCAATCCAATAATATCCGAAATCACCAAAGGCAATAGACTTTGCTTTCGTTTCAATAGTCGGTGCATAAGCTGAAGTGAATACTGGACGATTCAATAACGTATCTGGTGTACCGGCAGTTAGTGATGGTTGCCATAAGTACTGACCTTGACCATCTTTTAATTTTCGAATTGCTTTTATTGTTGCATCATTCATAATGAATACAGCATTTTTACGATATGGTGCTTTTAAAGAGTAAACTAAGTCAATAATTTCATCTGCAGTAATAGCTGTTGCTGATGTGGCAGTAACTCCTAATTCTGCACCACCAGTATCATGAAACACTCCAGTCGGCTTTCCTGCTCCATCACCGACAAGAAACGCTTCTTCTTCTTTTGCTCCAATTCTTCGAGCAAATTCAGTTGAAATGTAATTCTCTAAATTAAATACACTATCATTCAATAATTCATCCGAAACTTTAATCATTGTACCTAACTTATAAGCACTGATTGAAGTCTGTCCAAACACTGAATCGCTTTCTTCAAATTCTTCTCCTTCATCCAACCATGCCGCTAAACCTTTAGTAGTGACAACTGGAATTTTACGATCGCCACTGGACGTTTTTACAATCTTAGCAAGTTTTCGGAATACGTTCTCTTCTTCTAATGACTGTACAAGTGTACGCTCGAATTCATCGGGAACTAAAAATCCTCCTTCTGAATCTGTTCCCACTGATAGCGAGTTCATAATTTCTTGTGTTGGATTTTTACTTCTCATCGCATTCCAGAATGCCTTTGTATAACCTTCAGAAGCTCGTCCACTCTTTGTTTCCATTCCTGGAACAGATGGATTTCCAATGATAGGTGTATTTATTGGACGATTTAATTCTGCATCTAAAGCCTCTTGCCGTTCTAATCGTTGAATTTCTTTGCCTAAATTCATAATATCCTCTTCCATACGATCATACATCTGTGCATCTTCAGCCGATACCAAACCATCACTTCCACGTTTAGTATCTAAAAAAGTTTTAGCAGCCTCCCATGCTTTTGCTCTTTTCTCACGTAATTCTAAAATTTTATTCATATTGGTTTCCTCCTAATATTTCAATAAATTAAGCCGCTCATAAAGCGGATCAACCGATTGACCTTTTTGTGGTTTTTGTATCTTGTTTATTAATGAATTTGTTACTGCTCGTCTACTAAAAACAAAGCTGTTCTCAGGTTGATTTTCATCTTTACCATTTGCGAACATAATGGCATCCGCAAATCCGAGTTCAATTGCTTTATGGGCATTAAGCCACGTTTCAGCATCCATTAATTCGGATAGTTTATTTCTTGATAAACTTGTTTTAATTTCATATGCGTTAATAATGCTTTCTTTTACTTCGTCAAGCATATGCACCGTCTTTTTCATTTCTTCACTATCACCAATTGCGACAGTAAATGGATTATGAATCATCATTAGGGACGTTGGTGACATTTGAATTTCAGTGCCTGCCATCGCAATCACAGATGCTGCCGATGCGGCAATCCCATCAATTTTGACAGTGACATCACCTGGATATTCCATCAACATGTTGTAAATTTGCGCAGCTGCAATACAATCACCCCCTGGCGAATTAATCCAAACTTCAATATCGCCTTTGCCTTGCACGAGTTCTTCCCTAAAGGCAGATGGTGTGACTTCATCATCAAACCAACTCTCCTCTGCTATTGCCCCATATAAATGAAGGGTTCGTTCATCAGTTTCATTATTCTTTGTCCAGTTCCAAAATTTCTTCATCTTCGGTTTCCTCCTTTTCATATTTCTTTGCAAACACACCTGCGTCTTGGAGTTTCGTCATATTCCCATTGATTAAATATAAATCTCCCCCAAGTTCATCCGGTATCCGGTCTAAATTCTCAAGTTCACGAATGTCATTAGCACTCATCCAGCCATTTTGCCTTGCTGTTGCATAGCCGCTCATTCGTGAGGCATAATCACCTCTAAGCAATCCATCCACATTAAATTTCACAAAATATGCTTTCTTTTCACTTTTAGTAAACAATGAACGACTAATTGCTTGTTCCCATCGAATAACCCATGGATCAAGTGTGTATTTAACGAATTCTAACGATTGTTGCTCTATATTAGAAAAGCTCGATTTCTCCAAATCACCGACCATATGTGGCGGCACCCGGAAAATTCGAGCAATCTCGTTAATTTGAAATTTTCGTGTTTCTAGAAATTGTGCTTGATCGGGCGCAATTGCAATTTGTTGATATTTCATACCTTCTTCTAATACAGCTACTCGGTGGGCATTACTTGAACCTTGATAAGCTTTATTCCAGCTATCTTTTACCCTTTGTGGGTCTTTAATTGTTCCTGGATGTTCTAAGACTCCACCTGGCGCTGCTCCATTGGCAAAAAATTTTGCTCCATATTCTTCAGTAGCCATTGCCAGACCGACTGCATTTTTTGCCATAGCAATTGGTGAATATCCAACTAAACCATCAAAACCAAGTCCAGGTATGTGAAGAACATCTTCAGCTTTTAATGCAACAGTTGTCTTCTCTGAACCACTCATTTCATCAAATGTTTTTGTGTATAAATAATATAAATTACCTCTAGCATCTCTTTCGACTGACATTTTATTTGGCATGAGTGGATAAAGCGCAATGACTTCACCTTTTCCATTTCGAATAATTTGTGCATACGCATTTCCCCATAATAAAAGATGAGTCATTAATGTTTCTCTAAACACAAATGAACTCATCTCAGGATTTGGTTCGTCATGAAGTAAAAAATATAAGGTATGGGATATTGCTTTTTCCTTACCACCTGTTTCTGTGTATCTATATAAATGCAGCGGTAAACCAGCCACTGCTTCAGCTAATATCCGTACACAAGAATATACTGCAGTCATTTGCATCGCTGTAAATTCATTGACTGCTTTTCCACTACTAGAGTTTCCAAAGAAGAAACTATAATTGCTCCCAAATGAATAGTTTTGTGGTTTGTCCCTTGCTTTAAACAAATTTGTAATCCACCGCATATGAATATCACCTCCTCAACGTTAGAAGACAATTAATCCCCTATCATCATAAACAGAATCACTTGTTCCGCTTCTTCTTATTGCTCGGTCAAGTGCCATAATTGTTGCCACCGCACCATCAATTTTTTCCGTTGATTTTTCCTTATCCGGTTTAATGTTTCCAGCTGGATCCGTTCGAACGTGAATGTTATCCATCATCCAACGTAAAACTGGCTGTCCACCATGCGCAAGCTTTTCTTCTAATGTTAACTTCATCAATTCCTTTGATGATGGGCTCATATCTTTAAACCCTTGTCCAAAAGGCACTACTGTAAATCCTAATCCTTCGAGGTTTTGTGTCATTTGAACTGCTCCCCAACGGTCAAAGGCAATTTCCTTAATGTTGTATTTCTTCCCTAACTCTTCGATAAACTTTTCAATATAAGCATAATGAACAACGTTTCCTTCTGTAGTTTGCATATGTCCTTGTTGCTCCCACACATCATACGGCACTCTGTCTCTATCCACACGTTGTCTAATATTTTCTTCTGGTATCCAAAAGTATGGCAATATCACATATTTATCATCTTCATATTCTGGTGGAAAGATTAAAACAAATGCTGTGATATCTGTTGTCGATGATAAGTCTAAACCCGCATAGCACTCTCTTCCAATTAAACTTTCGGGATCAACTGGCAAACTACATCTATCCCACTTTTCCATTGGCATCCATCTGACAGATTGCTTTACCCACTGATTCAGTCGTAACTGCCTAAACAAGTTCTCCTCAGCTGGATTTTGTTTCGCACTTTCACACGCTTGTTCAACTTTCTCAATATCTACTGTAATTCCTAGTGATGGGTTGGCCTTCTTCCAAACTTCAGGGTCTGTCCAATCATCATCTTCCTCTGCACCATAGATAACAGGATAAAAAGTAGGGTCTATTTTTCTTCCTTCAAGTACATCTTTTGCTTTCTGATGTACTTCGTAACATATTGAATGTTGGTCATTTCCTGCAGTAGTGATTAAAAAGTACAGTGGTTGTTTCCTTGCGTCCCCTGAACCATGTGTCATAACATCATATAACCTTCGATTAGGTTGCGCATGAAGTTCGTCAAATACAACCCCATGAACGTTCAATCCATGTTTTGTATAAGCCTCCGCAGATAACACTTGATAGAAACTACCCAATGGTTTATAAATCAATCGCTTTTGTGAAAGGACTGGTTTAAATCGTGCCTTAAGTGCGGGTGATTGTTCTACCATGTCGACAGCAACGTCAAATACAATCGATGCTTGTTGCCTATCCGCAGCACATCCATACACTTCTCCACCATGTTCAAAATCACCACATGTTAAAAGTAAGGCAACCGCAGCGGCAAGTTCTGACTTTCCTTGTTTCTTAGCTATCTCAATATAGGCAGTATTAAACTGTCGATAGCCGTTAGGCTTCATCGTCCCAAATACATCTCGAATAATCTGCTCCTGCCAATCTATCAAGTCAAAGTTTTTTCCAAACCATTCACCCTTTGTATGCTTTAAACAATTAATAAAGTTTACCGCCATATCAGCAGCATCTTTGTCATAATACGATTGTTCAGCTTTAAAAATTGTTGGCTTATACACTTCTAGTTTTCTAATTACCACCACCTCCCATAAAACAATCTTAAAAAACTAAGTGTATTTATAAAATTTTTGCACGACAAAAAAGCCCAGATTGCTATCTGAGCTTAAGACATCTATTTAAATGTTCAACAATCGCGCCCGTTAGTACAACAAGAAAATTTAGTTTTGATAACAATTTTCATACTCGTCTCTCATTATCCAACTATCACAAGCTCTTCCTTTTTCATCATAAATTTCTTTCCCAATTAGTAACTCTATATTTCTTTCAGAATTTGGATATTCAGGACCTTCATCATTTCTTATATAGATAGTGTTATCATCTTTCCACTCCATAGCAAAATTGCTTTTGCCATCGCTATAATAGATAGTTCTAACTTTGCTATTCTCATTATTGGTGATTTCCACCCATACATAAGCTCCACCAGCTGCACCGCCATAATTTTTATAATAAGAGTCAGCCGTAAATTGTCCATTTGGAGAATCAACAGGTCCTTTGTAATATGTACCTTGACCAAGACTACCAAACGTAAAGAAATATTTTTTATATCCAATTAGCAATAAAATTGCTATAAAAATTAGTATGAGTATTTTATATCGCTTTCTCAAATAATCACCCTTTTTTGGTTAATAAAATTCATCAATATTTGTAGACATCAAGTATTCATTGTTGAACTAAATGGCCCGATAATTAAAAAATGGAGCGCTTCGTTATTGCATTAAAGCGCCCGATTCTTGAATGGCTTAGTCATCGTTTTTTAGAAATGGTAAATATGGACCCAAAGTTAAAAATACGATTAAGCCAAATACTGAAATAGAAATTAACAGTTCCATAGTAAAACCTCGCTTAAAATATAGTCATCACAAGTATGCTACAAAATGGCCCGTTTGCTGAACATTTAACTTTGTTTATATCTTATCATAATTATTCGTATTCGAGCTAATCATACCTTCCTCCGTTAGATTCGTTTTCTAATGTAGCACCATCTTTTTCATATGAATATTCAACAGCCTTACGTAAGTATTCAGTATCAAATCCTGCACTTTTATATCCTTCTAGAATAGTTGAATAATAATAACAGCTTGGTTGTTCAAGCGGTCTGCCTTCATTCATAATATAGACCATGGCATTTACTGTCTTTTTATCAACTTTAACTTTGATTGTTTCTTTTCTATAAAGATGTGGCCATCCTTCATAACGATCAAGTGCTTTTTCGTCATTGGGCGTAATCTGCCACACAAGGACCGGAACACTTTCTCCCTTGCATGGTTCAACCGTTGCAACAGCATGCGCGTGTGGCCCCCTAAAAGTGAGTTTGTGGTCCTTTATTTCACTTGTTCCTACTACCTTTGCAGTTGGACATCTGTTTGCCATTTGCTCTAGATTTAAATTTGATCCGTAAGCAATATATAATTTACTCATCATTTCAATCCTTTCACATTTTACTTTAGAATGATTCCGAGTGGCTTATCCTACCCGGAATCTCCATGCTGCTGAGCCTGACAAAGGCTTGGTTAAGTGTGCCCTACAGTTTGCGAACTCTTCTCCAATCAATCCGATTCGATTGAGGTATGTTCGCATGGCAAATTTTTCATTTTCAACTTGCGGTTTTTTCGATGAAGCGCTTTTCTGTGTTAATGCTTGATTGTTGATTGCTAGGGATAAAACGATGAAGCTTCTTATTTTCCCTGCGTGAAGGACACTGTTAAAGCCACGTAATTCAACCGTTCGGTTTCTTCTGAAAAAGCTATGTAGATTTAAGAAATGGTATCGACTATTGTGGTAGTGTCTACTTCTGCTTTCGCCATAGCCTTCATACCAAATGTCCTCAATTTCTCGCATCGTCTTTGGCTTTTTTCGGTTCATCTTTTCAACCAAAATGTCATCCATCCGTTTGCAATAACGCATTCTCTCATTCTTGATTTCTAGTGCTTTGTAAAATAAGTCGTTTCTACTTGCGATGATGTTTACAAAGTTTCTTATGCTTCTTGGAGTATGTGGACTCCCATCCAAGTGAATGTGAATGCCGCATGATGAATTTGTAAAGGCTCCCGCTTTCCGTATCATTCGAACAAGCTCCTGTAAAGTATCAATGTCTTTTCGGTAGGTTAGAATTGGGCTTACAATTTCAACACTATAATCTCTGTTTGCATTAACCCTTCTACCGCTTCGACTAACTTGCGTCCGAATACTTCCGTCATAAACAAATTCCCATATCCGTCCGTCTGGAGCCTTCACTTTCTTTACATCGTAATATGTTCCACCTTCGATGTATTCGCCTTCAAGAAACTTTGCGGCTACCTTCGCTGCCTTTTCTCTTGTGATTCCTGTAAATTCAATTTCAATTCCAAATTTTGCGTTTAACATTTTATCATCCCCTTTTAGAGTGTATGTGTGTTTTTGTTACATACATATATCACTCTAAAAGCCTTATATAGCAAGTGTTATCTACACTTTTTTGAATGTATTTTTATTGTTCGATGATTAGACACTTATCGACGCCAAATACAATCCCGAGTGAACTTCCTTTATCCCATTTAATGTGTATCGTTCCTATATCATCAACATAGGAAACTATTCCTTCATCACCTGGAATTAAATTTGAATATGGATCATCCATTTCAATCAAACGTACCCTTGTTCCAGGCTGATATTGTTTTTTTAACTTGGTCAGCGATTCTTTCGTTATATTGTTCATGAAGCCTCCACCATCTTTTTCGTTCTTTTAAATGAAGAATCACCTGACAGTTTTGACATCAAGAGCTTTCTGTCGGCTTTATATTCATCGCCTATAAAATTCAGTTTTAACAGGAAGCATCGAAATGCATATTTTTCGTTTTCTACTTGTTTTTCAACTGCCGTCACTCGTTTTTGCTTCAGAGCTGTTTCGCATAATGCGACAATGAATTTTGTGTATGTTTCTAGTTCCTCGGATGTCAATTCTCTCTCAAACCATGGAAAGCTTATACGATCGTCCTCTAGTTCAATTTTAGTTGTTTTAATAGCTAGTGCTCGTTTAATTAGTGTACTTTTACTTTGGATTAACTTTTCTAAGTTCTCTATTGTTTGTTCATCGAAAGAATCCAACGGGTATTCAATGGAAAGTGTATAAGTTTCCGTTTGCTCATCCCGCTCTGCTTCAAAGTTATATTTACTTTTTAATGCATGGATTAACTCGTCTTTAGTTGGGCCTTCCAATGTTCCAACCCTATCAACTACATACTCTCCAATCTCGTAAACAAAGCTTGGTGTTCCTTTATACTCAAAAGGAATATTCAAATGTTCGCTTATTGCTTCCACTAACTTTTTCCGTTCTTTTCCCTTCACATTAAATTTTACAATCATTTTTTATTCCACCTTTCAATTTTGGTACATACATATATCACTCTAAAAGGTGTTTATATCAAGTGTTTTGAACAGATTCCATCTGACTTCCTAATCTTTATTTAATTGTATGGCAATTCCAGTTAAAACATATATAACACAAGGAAGTGCGACGCCATTTCCCCACATTTTATATTCAGCTGTATCAGAATGTGGTTGACTTAACCATTTGATAATTTGCTTTCGAGTTTTAGGTCGCTTATTTTTACTAATCAATTGTCGGTGCGTTTCCCACACTTTCTCCCAAAAGTTAATCTCTTCATCCGATGGGTTGTCTTCACTTAAGTTATCGCACCATCCATCTGGGAAACCTTGCAATCTACCACATTCGGTAGGTGTAAGTCTTCTCACAATTAAATCTTCAACATTTACAAGTGGGGGATCCTTATAATCAGTAGCAACAAGCGTACTAGCGAGTTCTTTTTCGGCACTTGTAAAATGTGAATTTTTACTAGATGAATAGGTTGATTGTTTTCCTTTTCTTAATTCATCTTTACTACTCACAATTGCAATTCCGCCTTGATTACTGTTCGGTGAGTTGCCTGATGTATCTATTGTTCTTGACACATCACTTTCATAAATATTTGCTCGAACGTTAACCGTTCCTTCAGATGTCAAACGAATATCAAAGGTTCTCGGTTTCTCTAAAACAAATGGCTGATTGTTTCCACCAGTTCCATATAACGACACAACGGTCTGCGCAACATCAACCGGTCCTTTAATTCTTGCATCCCTTCCATGGTTATCGAATACAAGTGGTGGATGATTTGATTTTGCTCGTAAAGTTGCTGTTACCCCTTTGGTTACATCCATTCGGCTACCACCTTGGTCATTTAAGCAGATATTGCTTGTTTCTCTAGCACTTTTTGAAGTATCTCCGGTAGTTTCTTGCCCCGTTTTTTTGCTCTGCGTAAAATGCCCTCGCAAGCTCTCTGACTCAAATAGTATTTCGGATGCACTTCTTCCATTAAAATCTGCGACAAGAAAGATTCGTTTTCTTCGCTGGGGTACTCCCCAATATTGCGCATCAAGGACTCTCCAGGCAATTGAGTAGTTATCTCCCAACACTTCACCTGCATTTTCCCATTTATCTGGTTTAGGGATATCAACTTTCTCGACCTTGACCTTACAGAATTCCTCGATGACACTTTTGAAGTCTTCTCCTTTATTTGAGGAGAAGGCTCCACAGACATTTTCCCACACTGCGTATCTTGGATATTCACCATTTGTTTTACACCTCATTTCCTTTATAATTCGCATCGCTTCATAAAATAAAGAGGACTGACTTCCGTCTAGTCCTGCTCGTTTTCCTGCAATTGATAAATCCGTACATGGTGAACCAAACGTTATAACATCGACTGGTTCAATTTCAGCTCCATTAATTGAACTAATGTCCCCTAAATGTTTCATTTGAGGAATTCGTTTTGATGTAACACGAATTGGAAATGGTTCAACTTCAGATGCCCACTTTGGTTCAATTCCGCAAATGATACCCGCAAGAGAAAACCCACCTGAACCATCAAAAAGCGAACCTAAGGTAAGTTTACGCACTTTCACTCACCTCAAGTTCGCTATAAGCAATCCTTTTATTATTTCGAATGACATACACATCTTCATTTGTTCCAACTTGTTCAATGTATCTCTTCGCAATCACATCACAGAACTTTTCGTCTAATTCAATCATGTAACATATTCGGTCGGTTTGTTCCGATGCGATTAAAGTTGAACCAGATCCACCAAACGGGTCAAGTACAATACTGTTTGTTAAACTTGAATTCATGATTGGATAAGCGATTAAGGCAATTGGTTTCATCGTTGGATGATCGGCATTTCGTTTTGGTTTATCAAATTCCCAAATGGTCGATTGTTTCCTATCTGAATACCAACGGTGCCTACCTTTCTTTTTCCAACCAAATAATATCGGTTCGTGTTTCCACTGATAAGGTGAGCGACCAAGTACAAGCGATTGCTTCTTCCAGATACAAGTTCCAGATAAATAAAAACCAGCTTCTTCAAATGCTCTGCGGAAATTAAGTCCTTCTGTATCCGCATGAAACACATAAATACTGCCATCTTTCGCAAGTGCATCTTCCGTGTTCGTAAAAGCATCCAATAGAAACTGGTAAAATGTATCATTTTCCATATTATCATTTTTAATTTTCCCCGCACTGCCTTCATAATCAACATTATAAGGTGGATCAGTGACAACCAAGTTTGCTTTTTTATTCCCCATTAACTTATCAAAAGTTTCTTTTTTCGTACTATCTCCACATACAAGTCGGTGTCTACCTAAAATCCATACATCACCTTGCATTGTTATTGGTGGATTTTGAAGTTCTTCATCAACATCAAAGTCATCATCTTCTACTCCATCTCGAAGTGTATCTTTAAACAAATCATCAATTTCAGCTGCATCAAAACCTGTAAGTGAAACATCAAAGTCTGCCGCATCTAAATCCGTCATAAGTACAGCTAGTTTTTCTTTATCCCAATCACCGCTAATTTTATTTAAAGCAACGTTTAATGCTTTCTCTTTTTCTTCGTCTAATTCGACCACGACACATTCGACTTCAGTTCTTCCCATACTTGCTAGAACTTTCAATCGTTGATGTCCACCAACTACTCTTCCAGTTGTTTTATTCCAAATGACGGGATCAACATATCCAAACTCTTCAAGTGACCGTTTAATTTTTTCATATTCACTATCGCCAGGTTGTAAATCTTTTCTCGGATTATAATCGGCGGGAATAAGTTGTTCAACTTTAATCTTCTCTATTATCATATTTACTCACCGCCTGATTAAATTCTTTATACCTTTTCACATCTTCCCATGGAAATAACCAGCTATCAAAATGTCCGTACACCGCTGTGTCTGCATAGTGAATATCTCGTAATTGTAAATACTCGATAATTGCTGCGGGTTTTAAATTGAATACATCAAGTGCTGCTTGTTCAAGTATTGAATCAGAAACATTTCCCGTCCCAAATGTATTTATTGAAAATGCGACAGGATTTGCCTTTCCTATGGCATATGAAATACTTACTTCACATTTGTCTGCGTAATCACACCACACGATATGCTTGGCAATATGCCTTGCCATATAAGCACCGCTTCTGTCGACTTTTGTCGGATCCTTTCCTGAAAATGCCCCGCCACCATGTGCGGTAAAACCACCATAGGTATCAACCATCAGTTTTCTTCCAGTTAATCCTGTATCAGCTGTTGGTCCTCCGACAACAAATCGTCCTGACGGATTGATTAAAATATTTGTATCTTCATCAAACGGGAAGTCTTCAAAAACCTGCCATAAAACATCTTCAATAATATCCTGTTCAATTTCTGCTTGTCTTTTATAAGCCTGATGTTGAACAGATACAACAATTGTTTTAACTCTGACTGGTTGATTATTTTTATATTCAATCGTGACCTGTGCTTTCCCATCTGGAAAATAGCCTTTAATAATTTTTCCTTTGCGCACTTTATCTAATCGCTTTACTATTTTATGTGAAAGGACTAATGGTAAAGGCAACATTTCCTTTGTTTCATTTGTCGCATAACCATACATTGTTCCTTGGTCACCTGCGCCAATTGTTCCGTAAGGCTCTTTGATTCTCTGACGAGCTTCAAGTGCTGTATCTACCGCTTGTGCAATATCTGTACTTTGTTTCTGTAAATATACAGATATTTTAAAATCTGTAGGTTTGTAACCTACATCAACTAATACACTTTTTACAACATCTTTAAGATTAAGTTTTTCGCTACAGGAGATTTCGCCCGCCACGATGATTCTTCCTTTTGTCGCAAGCACTTCACATGCCACACGTGAAGCTTTGTCTTTTGTTAAACAAGCATCCAAAATACTATCTGATATTAAATCACAAAGTTTATCCGGATGACCCGCACATACACTTTCAGCTGTTAAATATTTAATCGTCATCACATTACCTCGTTTCAGTTATTTGCCTTTACGCATCGTTAATAAGCGCTCCATCATATCGTCTTGTGGATTCGCACCAATAAATTCTGTTGCACTGTTTTCTCTTATAATTTGATAAATTTCAAGCCAGAGTCGATTGGTTTGTGTCATAAAGTTTTGACTCATAGCAACATACGGGCTTTGCATAGCATTTCCCGTTGTTGGATGTTTTGCTAAAAAGCCAAACTCTGTCACAGCCGCCTCGCACTGCATCCATCTTGCTGCACTCATTGCGTACCTCTCCAAAAGTTGCGGCATGATTAAATGAGCACAGTCCCTTTCATTTAACCAATTCCACGTTTCTTCATAAATTTCCGCCGCTTCAAGAGTGGAACCATCCTTTTCTGTGGCAGATAGCATCTCCCTTGGCGGTGGCATTTCTTGTCCTTGAAGGTCAGGCGCATGTGTAAATTCGAGCACTTCTAATTTTCGTCTACCTGGATTTCCATCTTCTAATTTTTCATATAATGGCTTTCTTTTACGTCCAGAACCAACCCGAGCACCGCCCCTATTCGTACCATCCTTGGCCATTTCAACACCTCATTTCTTCTCGCCCCCTATATACCCTGTTTGAAATCGCGACTTTTTGCGTGACGTTCCCCGCCCGTTGTCCACATGATAAGCTGTAGAGATTGATTACCCCCTACCCCTTCGCCAACGATCGCCATCTCGTGCGGTAATCGATGAGTGACAGGGTGTGCAAACAGACATCAGATTGCTTTCGTCATGCGTTCCACCACGTGACAGCGGTAGGATGTGATGTACTTCTTGCACTGGAGTTAGCTTCCCGTTTCGCTTACACTCCTCGCAGAGCGGGTTCTTTGCAACATAACGGTCACGTATCCTTTTCCAGGCACGTCCGTATCGCTTTGCGGTGTTTGGATCACGTTGATACCTTTCATATCTTCTCGCCTCAGCCTTCCGGTGTTCATCACAAAAGCGTTCATGCGTTAACTCAGGACATCCTGGCTGTGAGCAAGGTCGCTTTGGTTTTCTCGGCATAACTTTCACCTCCAAACAAAAAAGCCCCCGCAGGATTTCTCCCACGAAGGCTCTCAATATTTTGTCTATATTAATACCATAACATGCTAAATGTCAAAAAGCGTCCGCAATATTACTCACTTGAATATTCAAAGGTCCATTTTGTTTCTCTTTGATACTTTTTCCATACTACCACTATAACCTGCGTAATGTCTAAATGCATCCGTGATTTTACTCACTTGCCATAAAGCAGTAGTGTCAACCTATCCAACGCTCTATTCTTTTTGTTGTAGGCGGATGACCTTTCAATCTTAAAGTAATCACAAATCGTATGCACAGCATCGGTTCGTCTTTGATCTTCCACCATATAAAATTCATACAGAACAAACTGTTCATCATCAGTTAACTCATCCCAAGCAGGCTGGAACCAATTCATATATTCGATGGCTTGTCTTAACCTTTCTTTTAGCACATCAATTTTATCGATGCTATAAGCAATACGGTTTTCATTTGCTTTTGGATTGTGTACAGACGGCATGCCATCATTCACCGGTGCACTTGGGGACAATATTCCATCATGAAGGATTGCGATATCGTCATCAGTATTATCGATAATGTGTTTCATACTATTATAATCTTTTATTACATCAATCGTTGCTGCTCGTTTATCTAGGTAGTGCCATACAATATTCATACAGGAATTCCCCCTTTTAATGTTGCCTTCACCGCATCAATGAGTGCTGACTGCGTATTATTCTTTTTATTTAAAGCATCCATCACTCGTTCGTCCATTGTATCTTTTGCGATTAAATGATGGATAATCACTGTGTCTGTTTGTCCTTGCCTGTACAATCTTGCATTTGTTTGTTGATAAAGCTCCAAACTCCAAGTTAGTCCAAACCATACGAGTGTTGAACCACCCGCTTGTAAATTTAAACCATGTCCTGCGGATGCTGGATGGATTGCTGCAATTTGAATCTTTCCTCCGTTCCATTTCTTAATCGAATCACTACTTGTTAAAACTTCTACTTTAAACCGTTTTTGTATTCGGAGAAGGTCATGTTTAAACCAATAAGCAATTAATACAGGTTTACCGTTTGCCGCTTCAATGATATCTTCTAACTTCTCAAGTTTTCGGTCATGTATTTGAGTAACAGAACCGTTATCATCGTAAACTGCACCATTTGCCATTTGTAAAAGTTTATTTGATAGTGCCGCCGCGTTTGAAGCGGTTATGTCCTCACCTTTTATCGTTGTAATCAAATCACGTTTCATGACATCAAGCGTTTCTTTTTCTTTCATGTTTAACGAAACAGGAACTTCATTCATGATTAAATCGGGTAGTTTTAAATAGTCCGTCCCTTTCATGCTGATAGTGATATCGCTTATTTTTTCATAGATGGATTCTTCAGCACCTGGTTTTGGTTTATAAGAAAAAATCATATGTTGATTTCTTTTGTCAGGTTCGAAGTATGATTCTCTGAAACGTCCGATGAATTTCCCTAATCTTTCACCCATATCAAGTAATCGGTACTCCGCCCATAAGTCCATTAAGCCATTCGATGAAGGTGTTCCTGTTAAACCAACTATTCTTTTAATGTTAGGTCTCACTTTCATCAAACTTTTAAAGCGTTTTGATTGATGAGATTTAAACGAAGATAATTCATCAATAACGACCATATCAAAATTAAAATCGATACCACTTCTAGCAATCAACCATTCTACATTTTCTCGGTTAATGATATAAATGTGCGCGTCTGAATATAATGCTTCTAAGCGCTCTTTTTCTGTTCCAACAGCAACTGCATAAGTTAATCCTTTCAGGTGACTCCATTTTTCAATTTCTTCTGGCCATGTATTTCTAGCAACTCTGAGCGGTGCGATTACTAAAACTCTGTTGACTTCAAATCGTTCTAACATTAATTCGTAAATAGCAGTCAATGTAATAACACTTTTACCTAGACCCATTTCAAGGAATATTGCTGATATAGGATTTTCTATAATAAAGTTTGTTGCAAACTCCTGATATTTATGTGGCTTGAATTTCATCCAACATCCCTCCAATACTTTCAGGATCATCTAGACAAAAGACGATAAAACCTAATGATTCTAACTGCTGTTTTCTTTTCTGCTGAAGCGGTCTGAGTTTATTTCCTGGGGCTTTCACTTCAATAAAGCCAATTTTCCCGTTTGGCAGTAACACTAACCGATCTGGCAATCCATCAAAACCTGGAGATGTAAGTTTAATAGATAAACCCTTCTTATTTCTAACTGCTTCACTTAACTTTAATTCGATCGTTTTTTCCCGCATTCCAAACTCTCCTGTTCCAAACATTTTTAAACTTTCTTACGCGCGTATATGCGTATTTGCGTGATTTCATCCTATATTCTTATATTTTCCTAATATCATATTTTTCTTGGAACATTGGAACAAGTTTTTCACAAACCCTTATACGACATAGGTTAATTGCTGTTCCTAACTATGTGACGAACTTCTTTTATTTTGTTCCAGGAACATAATATTCTGTTCCAATGTGATGTTTTTGTTCCAAACTCGATTTTTTGGAACGTCACTTTTTTAATTCATACACCCACTGCGTTCCGTAAATGGGAAGTCTCTTTTTCTTTGATAAACCTGTCCAGCCACCAATGCTGGCCATAATGGTTGATATTTCGTTACCATCTATCCGTCTTAAATTGGAACGTTCCTTTTGGAAACATTCGCACCAAATCTCCATATTAGAAACATGCTCCCGTTTCCAAACACCTTGTTTTGGACTATCACCAAATTCAGTGCCATTGATAAATGCTCTACGTTCAAATAAGTCCATATCGTCCCAATCATCAGGAAGTAGCGTTTCTAAATATTCACGAACCAACCCTTCTCGCTCGTCCGATTCCATCGCCATTCGCTGTTCTTCTTTTGCTAACTGATCAATATCATGCTCCAAGTACAGCTTTTCACCTTGCTTCACGTATTCGAGTGTTTCTGCCCATATTTGCAGCACTTCTTCTTCAGTAACTTCCCACGATTTCTTTACTCCATCACCTGGGGTTTTCACAGGCCAAAATCGTCTGTTACCTGTCGTATCTCTTAAATAACCTTTTTCAGCATTAGTTGTTCCAAAGAATACACACTGTCTTAGGTGCGGTGTAACTCTTTTAGCAAAACTCGCTCGATAAATGTCGTTTTGTCGTGAAAGGAAACTCCTCAGTGTTTCTACTTCTGCTTTTTTAAGTCCAGCAAGTTCTCCGATTTCAATGATCCAGTAACCTTGTAATTTCTCAGCAGCTGTCTTATCTTTTGTGTCCGATAAACTTAAGCTGTCCGAAAACCATTCACCACCAAGCCTTGCAATAAGCGTACTTTTCCCGACTCCTTGAGGTCCGTTTAAAACGAGCATTGAATCAAATTTAATGCCAGGTTTGAGAACTCTAGATATTGCCGCACATAATGTTTTCCTTGTTACAGCACGAACATATGGATTATCATCCGCTCCTAAATAATCAATTAATAACGTATCGACTCGTGGCACTTTATCCCACTCGGGCAATTCATCAAGATAATCACGAATCGGATGATACGACCTATCATCAGCTACTTTCGCAATTGCGACATCATAATTTCTAGCTGAAAACGTTCCATAGTGCGTATCGATATAACTAACTAACTGAGCATCATCCGCATCCCGCCAATATTTAGATGGGTGCGACCAAGGAACAGGACTAACAATCTCCAAGTTGTCTGATAGCTCATTAAAAACAATACCTTGAAGGTTTTCATCATGTTCCAATATTAAGGTAAGATTTCTAAGTGTATTTTTAACTGCGCCTGTTTTATCAAGCTCAAGCTGTCCCTCCCAGTCATCTTCCGTAAACTCGATTTCTGCTTGTTCTTTTCGTTCTTCTGCAAACTGCACCTTTACCTGCTCATCCTTTAAAGCAAACTCAGTCATAGCCTTAAAGGATGGAAGTTTTGTTACTGCGGTTGAATAAGATGTTTTATCATCTAAATCTTGAAACAAATGTAATCGAACTAGGTCAAATGCATTGAGTAAGTTCCCTGAAGCAGGATCTGTTGCATGATGGCTATAGGCAAACTTTCCGTTATATACAACGACCCCTGCAGACGAATCAGCTGGTATATAATCAAATCTTCCTTCCATCAAACTTGGTTCATACACATGCGACAAAAAACTATCAATGGCTTCTTCGATAGAATAAGCCCTACAAAAAGCGCCAATAATACCATCCTTCTCTAGAGGATCAGCCTGTCTTTTAATATTCCTTTGTACAACTTCGGATTGCCTTGATGATACTGGCCATGTTGTCGTATCACGCCAATCGTCATATTTCGACAAATAGAAATCAGGATCTAATAACTCACCATCTTTTTGCTCGAAAATGAATTCACCATTTGACGGTGTCGATGGCCAATACATTAACCTTGAAGGTTCGTATGTCGTGTCATCAAAGTAATCAATACCGATTTCTTTTGCGACCATTCTTGCTACTGCTGGATATTCATCTTCCGAAACATCACGTTTAAACGGAATAATTAGACGTAGCCTTGGTTTTTCAGGAGTGTGTTTATGTGTTGAATATACGCAGCATTTAAAATCATAAAGAAGTTCAATTTGATCCCAAATACCAGGTACTGCGTAGTCCATATCTAGAGTAAGAAGT
The DNA here is from genome assembly GCF_033253735.1 of Sporosarcina saromensis. Classification (NCBI taxonomy): domain Bacteria; kingdom Bacillati; phylum Bacillota; class Bacilli; order Caryophanales; family Caryophanaceae; genus Sporosarcina; species Sporosarcina saromensis. The sequence continues at coordinate 57,020 of NZ_JAUBDI010000009.1, forward strand.
GAACGAGACAAAACATGTCCGTTCCTTCTTTTCCCCTGCTTTAAAGCACCGCCAACAAAGCCACCAACATCCTTTGTTGCATCTTGTTTTGCACGATTCATTTTTCTATATTCATCTACCGTTTCAGTTGTACGGATGGTCTGATTTACAAGATTAATAAACTCGTCCCATGTTACATCTTTGTTCTTCCACTTTCTGTCCATTCGACTATTTCCGACAGCTATTTTCATATTGATTACCTCCAATGCTTAACTGTCCATTTCAATTTTTGGTAAGATGCCTTTTGATTTAAGTAAGTCATAAATAAACAATCGGCCTTTTTGCGTCCAGTACGTATGAACTTTTGAACGATCATACCCATTGCTATCTTTATATGTGTGAGTTTTTGTTGTCGTATAACCAAACTCCGCATGATTTTGATATAGCAACCAAATCTTCCCTTGTTTATATTGAACCCCTTGTTCGTGTAAATATTTATTTAACCAACGGGCAGACTTTCCATAATCTTTTGCAATCACCGAGATCGCAACTGCGTCCTCACAATTTAAAACAACATCGTAATAACTTGCTTTGGGTTTCATTTCAACAATTTGCTGTTCCTGGACTTTCACTGTTTCTGATAATTGATTATTTTTTAATCGCTCTGCCTTTAATTCTTCCAGTGCTTTAATCAAAATATCTGGATTAGCTAATACTTCATCTACTGCATACAAACCATGCTTTCGAATCGAAGGAAGAACGTCATGCGTAATCCATCTTCTAAATTTTTTTGCTTCTGGTTTTCTTGAGAGTAATATAATATTGTATAAACCACTCTCGTTTATAACGGATACTTCCTGTTGTCCGCCAAGGGTGTCGATAGTATCTACACCCTTTTCATCTGTATCTAATCGAGCGATAACATCACGATTATTTTTAATTCCTAAGACATCGCACACATCTTTTGCAACCCACCAAACGTTACCATCTTTAAAAGATGTTCTTACTTCATTTCCTTCGAAGTTAAAAATTTTAATATTGTTCATCATATTAATGAACCTCCTACAAATAGTTGTAGAGTAAATAAATTTACCCTCACCTATATGCGAAGAAAAAGGGGGATTCGAACCCCCTATAATTAATCTTTTTTATAAAAGCTTGTATCAAATCCGTCCGCACGTAATTCCAACGTTTCTGCCCAAGGGGGAGACTCACTCATTAAATCACTGATATATTCGACCGTTACATCGTTTAGTGCTTCAATTACTATTTCATCATGCACATGCATGACAATACGATAGCCTTCATCGTGAACACGCTGTAAGGCAAAACATAATAAATCCCTTGATATTGCTTGGACTATATTCTCGACAAACTTGGGACCATAGCTGAATATTCGTTCCCACTTTTTTGTCGCCCCAATTCCTTCATACGAGACAGACTCATTTCCAAAACTGTTTATCCCTAATTTTGGCTTTACATAAGAGAGCCATCTACCGGACGGTAAACCAATGAGCAATATTCCGCTTTGATATTCAAACTTAATTCCATGGGTCATATGTGCTTTTCGTTGTCTCACAGTTTCTTTTGCTGCACGATCAACATCCCACCAAAATTTCACTATTTTTGAATTTGACTGTCGCCACACATCGACAAGTGGTTTTAATTCATGTTCTTCAAGTCCCATACTAAGAGCACCCATTGATTTCAACGCACCAACAGAACCACCATAACCAAGCGCAAGTTCTGCAATTTTTCCTTTTTGTCTTAATGGACTGTCTTTTGAAATTTCATCCAAGGGAACTTTAAACATCTGCGCAGCCGATGCTTCATAGATTTTCCCGTGTGATGCAAACACTTCATTCCGCCATTTTTCACCTGCAATCCAAGCAATCACGCGAGCTTCAATTGCACTAAAGTCAACGATTATGAAGCGATTGTTCCGAATAGGAACAAATGCGGTCCTTATAAGCTGAGAAAGTACACTCGGAACAGATTCATATAAAATTTGTAAGGCTTCAAAATTACCTTGTTTCAATAAAGCACGTGCTTCGTCTAAATCGGGTATATGGTTTTGCGGTAGATTCTGAACTTGAATTAACCTTCCTGCAAATCTACCTGTACGATTTGCACCGTAAAACTGAATCAATCCCCTCGCTCGTCCATCACGACAAACGACATTTTCCATAGCCGCGTATTTTTTCACGCTTGATTTTGCGAGTTGTCTTCTCAGTAGAAGCACTTCTTTAATTTCACCTTCATTACTTTCAATTAAATGAGTTACAGCTGCCTTATTTAAACTATCTGTTTCTACACCTTTTGTTTGTAACCATTCACGCATTTGCTTTACAGAGTTCGGGTTTTCTAGCTTAGTAATTTCCTTCATACGACTGATTAACTCGCTGCGAATTAAGTCATCACACTTAATGGCCTGATTAACTAACTTCAAATCTAGCTTTATTCCCCTATCATTTATCAGTTGATCCAAGTAGTAGTTATCCCATTCGGCTTCAGGCATCGGAAATTTAGATAGTTTATCTTGTATCGCAATTTCCGTTTCCACATCACGTTTGTTATATACTTTAAAATTTTCCCATCGATTTGGATCATGTTCTTTTAGATTCCTTGTCCGACCACCATTTGTTTTTGTTGGTCTACAAGGAATTGAGAAAAACCGAATTAAATCTTTTCCTTCCGACATTTTTTGTATATCTGCTCCTGTTACCATTGCAGCACCTTCTAAAGATAATGGTAAGCCTAAATAAGCAGACCACACCATGGTGCATCGCCAATCAACAGGTGATAAATCTTGCTTAAAATGTTTACTTAAACAAATCCGTTCAAACTGAGCATTAAAGGCCCATTTTGTAACATCTTCATTAAATATCGCCTGTTCAATTTCAGGCGGAATGAGCTCACCATTTACCAAATCGATAACATAAACAGGCCCACCGTCCACACTGTAAGCAAATAGCATCACTTCAAAATCTTCTGCCTCCACATAGCGATAGACCCCGCTTTTAGCGAGGTCCACACTACTATACGTTTCAACATCGATATGCATTGTTTTCATGATAAGAAGTCATCATCCACATCAGTAGCAAAATCTACCGATGCATCTGTTCGACCACCTAATGGCTCCCCATCACGAATCTTTTGAATGTTACCTAGGCCACAGGCAATCCCTCGGTTACCATTTGAATTAAATGCATAAAAGTTAATACTTACACGAGCATACACTCCTGAATAAACCTCTGAGCGCTCTAAAATTGGATTAATATCAGCATCTACAATCTGTGGTGGTGTAATGCTGTTTGCATTAACAAAGAAACTATCCGCATACGCTTCATCATCTGAACGGTCAATATCTCCATCACGAAGCGGTAATTTTAACGACTGCTTGTTTGGAATCTTTCCACCAAACTTTCCACGACCTTCTTCAATTGCAGCATCTACTGCTTTTTCAATTGCTTCTAATGTTTTCGTATCACTTTTTGGAATAATAACACTCACACTATATTTTTCTTTTCCACCATTAATTGACTTTGGCTCCCACACATTTGCATAAGATAAACATACTACCCCTGTAATTACTTTTGTTGGATTTTTTACTGTTTTCGACATAATTATTTCTCCTCCATAAATTCATTTTTTGCTGTTGATATATTTATTTCTGGACGCTTATCCGTTATTGGAACAAGCGTTGGTTTCCCTCTTGGCTTAGTAATGAAATCACCAAGTAGTTCATTAAACTTCTTTTTACCCATCAGTTTTTCCATATTGGTTATCGTTAGCAGACTTTGCTTGTAAATATCTTCATAGCCTGCCTTCTTTGCAGCTTCAGCTACCGCTTCTTCATCTGTATATTTACGATTAGACCTACCTTCTACAACCTTAAAACCTGTCCACTGTTTACCTTGCTGAACAGCAGCATTCGTTGCATAAGCGAATATTTCATTTGCCCATTTGGTCAAATCATTTACATGAAGCAAGATTTCTGCAATCTCGTCATCAGTTAACAACGGTGGCTTTTTAAACTCGAATTGAGCTACCTTCAAGTTTTCCTCTGCTCTTGCCCTGCACTCCGCAGATGCCCTACAAAACCTACACCAGTCACCCGGCTTAAATTCACCCTCACCTTTAAAAGCTAAATCAGCTTTTGGTTTAAGTGTGTTTTCCGCCCAATCTATTAGACTCGTTTTGGACATTTCAAAGGTTGAGATGTTTTCACGTCTCGGTTGATAGATGGTCATTTTTACTGCATCGATATCATAAATCGCATCAAATAGATTAAGTGCCCCAAGTACATAAAGCATCATTTGTGGATTATTTTCTGCTTCAACTAAAACACCTTGTCCATATTTAAAATCGATAACATGAACAACATCATCTGCAACAATCACACAGTCACCTGTTCCAAAACCTTTTGGTACATAATTCGAAAAGTCCAATCGTTGTTCAATAAGAAGAAGTGGATCTTTCGTTGTTTGTTTTACTGCCGCTAGTTCTTCTAAAATGAACTGGACATATTCATCGGTATAACGCTCCATCTCTTCAGAATCATAAATCGATGTAAGTTTTTCCGTTGGAATCTTTAGTGCAGCTCTAAGTTTATGTTCCCCTAGTTCATGAGCGGCTGTTCCTTCCTTAGCCGCTTCACCACTAGAATCTTCAAATTCTAATTCAAGGCGAGCCGATGGAGTACAATTCATCCATCGATGTGCCCCTGAAGCGGATAAAATAGCATGTTTCGTCATTGCAATTCCTCCGCATCTTTCATCAATGCTTCATAGTCTTTTTCTTCAATTTCGCTTAACTTAGTTGCACCATATTTTTCAAGTAACTTTTTAATATCAGATGTAAAACCCGCTTGGCTCTTTTGTGCAAGTAGTGTACGAACTTCTTCAAGTGATATTTTTTTCTTTTTTGTTTTCGCCTTTTTTACTGGTGCTTTTTCTTCCGTTCGTGGAGATTCTTCATTACTCGCTAACACTTCAGCAATCATTTGAAGTGAACCAGCTAAATTTTGTAAATCAGTAACTACATCGAGAAGTAATTTTGTCCTGCTCATATTAAGCTTCACCGCCTTTCCGAGTTTCTTTGATTTCTACTGTTTCTACTGAGTCACCAGGTGTGATAACAAGCAGATTTACTTTCTTACCAAACAGTAAATCTAGCATTCGGCTACGCACAGTTTTACGTTTACCTTCAACTACTCTTGTTTTCTCACCATTTTCATCTTTGACATTGATGATGACCTTGTGTTTTAGACTCATCTGAAAACACTCCTTTCTAAGGGTTTTATTTCGTCCCTTACTAGTAAGCGAAAAATCATGCCCTATCGAACCCCTTTTTTAAAATAAAATTTAAAAGGCTCAATTAAGAGCCCTTTCTTATCAGTTTTTCCAATCTTCTGTATATTTTATTTAAACGATTTCTGATAGCCGATTCGGTCACGCCTTCTTCGGCAGCAATCTCAACATTTGTTTTTTGTTCATAGAACTTCTTTTGTACCGTTCTCAGTTGTTTATCTGTTAAATTTTTCATTGCTTCATGTAATTGTTCGATTAATTTTTGTTTCTCTTCGCAGTTCTCCATTTCCAAAATTTCATTGAATGGATCTGCATCCCAATCTGCTAAAAGTTTGTTATGTTCAGCTTTTGAATCTCCGTTTTCATCTACATAAGATTCTAAATTACAAGCAATTCGGTAATCATAGCGGCGACCTTCGTTCACTTCCTGATCATCTTCAGAATGTAAATATTCAATATCAACCTCTGTTACACCATTTTCCCCCGGTACGATGGTTGCTATCTTTTTACCTCCTGAATAGTAAATATAAGATTCTCTGTTCTTTTGGCTTGTTTTGTACTTTTTTGTCATTGTTTGGCATCCTCTCCGCCAATTTGCGGAGGGCAAAGGATGCAAACAATGAAGAACTTGTCCTTTAGTAACCTGACCTTTACTTAAAAAAGTGCGCAACAAGGTAAGGGTACTAATATTGAGACACTACAATCCTGGTGTGGATTGCGTACTTCAATATGTATCCTTTGCCCTTATTGCAAATCAGGCATTTGATATTTTATTTAATAGATAACAGCTGTTTCTCTATTAGATAATTCCAGTATAGGAGAGTTAAAAGTGCTTGACACGGACACGCCATGTCCGTTTTAAGCATTAAAACAAACAAAAAAAGCATGAAACTGTTAACTTTCACAGTTTCATGCTTTTAAAAACAATAGTGTTATGGAGTTTTATTACCGGACATGCCATGTCCGAATAAACTTAAAATTTATTCATCTGATGTTAAAATTTTAAATCCTGCACTTTCTAAAAGCTCATTACATTCATGGATTGATGTTTTATAATAGCCCGTTATAATCGCCTCAAACATTGCATGTTCTTCTACAGCAAACCTAATTGCATATCCGGAAATTTCAATAAGCTTTCTGCTTAAAATAGGCGGGAGTTGCATTCCCACACAAAGTGCTATAACAGTTCTTAGTTTTGGTTCATAACCTTCTTCATTTCTCATTCTTTGAATTGTTTTTGAACTTAACAGACATTTTTCAGCTAATTCTTCGTTCTTTAAATCCTTCCACTTCATCAATGCTTTTAGTGCTTCAGGAAAATGGTTAGGTAATCTTTTCAAAATATCATTAACTTCTTTATTATATTGAATGATTAAAGCAGCTTTCTCCTGGGATGATATATTTTCATCACCATCGAATGCTACTCTAAAACTTAGACCTTCAGCATTTTTAAATAGTACACACTCTGTATAATATTGTTTCCCATACCTGTTTTTAAAATCTAAAGTTAAAGTGAATATTATACAGCATTCTTCCATGTTCAATTTAGCATATCGAGTTAAGCGTGGTTTTCCAAAAATATCGTATTCAATATATTTAGGAGAATTCAAACATAAATGTGAATCTACATATAAATAGGTTCCATTATCAATTAATTCTTTTAAGTTTGGATTATGCAGACTCTCTATAACTAAACTTTTATAATCTACACTAAATGTTTGATTTCTATTTAAAATCCCTTCCTTAACTTTATACGGCGGCACATACTTACCATTTATATAATTATAAACGCCAATAGCTTCTTCATAACCAACATCTATCAATCTTATTTTTGCAGCTTCTCTTGAAACTACAAAATGAGTTGCAAGTTCATCTACAACTATTTCTAATACATCAATAGTTTCAGCTGTATTCAGCTTCTCTCGATAATGTTTAATCAATTCAAATGCTTTCGTTTTAAACATCGCCAGTGGCATTTGAATTCTAGGTGTTAATGCATTCGCCTGCCATTCCATCCAATTTGCAGAATCAACATCCGATTCTTCAATACCACCGATTACTTTACAGCTTATTGCTGTTAATTCGTCATTATATAATCGTTCTAATTCAAAAGCTAAACGATGCAATTCCCAATGAACACATTCATGAATAATCGTATTATTTACTGAACCTAAATTACGCAAAAAGAATGCTTTAGGATCAACAAATATCGTTTTAGCGCTTACATCCTCACTATAATAAATACCCTGAGCACTATCAAAAAATTCTGAATTACTATCCCTAAAAAAAATCTGACCAAAAACAGATAAATCTTCTGTTATCTCACGCATTTCTACTGATAGACCCATTCGATAGGCTAATTCTTTGGTATCTATTGGAATAGGTTTTGATAACGCTTCTGGATAGTGTTTTTCTAAAAAAATTCTTGCTATCTGTTCTAAGTCTCTTTTATAAATAATAGGTACCAGACTGTCTGATAAAGGATTCTTATTTTTCTCTTTCTCATAGTATTTCTCAATATTATGTATAGTAAAGTCCTCAAACTCTCTTTCTATATCACCTGAACATGAAATATGAAACCATTCTTGTATATGTTCTGATTCATCTAAGCGATGGTTTGTATCAAACACTTCCAAATATTGTTCAACAATAACATCGAATTCTATCTCTGTTCCAACTAAATTATTAACAAAAACATATCGAACTTCTATTTCAGAGTCAGAAAGATAGATTTCACCGATATTATTAACACGGTATAGTCTGAAATCTATATCATATTTATTTTCTTCAACAAAGGATTCTATGGCGGTAAAAAGCTCATCCTCAAATTTTACTGCCACATAATTTTTAAATGAACGACTACTCGCCATATAGAATTCCCCCTTAAACTTTAAGTATATAAATATCTAAGTTAAACCTGTATAGAATTTTAAGACCTCTCTTATATCTAGGTACTCTTCATAAATTACCAAATCATCATTTTCATTATTAAAGATAGGGTCCATTTTAAAATGGAGTTTACTATCTCTTTTTACTCCGGGAAGTATTAGTGCTGAGTGTGTAAAAGAATAGATTGGTAAATCATTTAAGTTTTCCCTTTTATTTTTTAAAAACAAAAAATACGAGATTTGTTTATAATCCATACCATTAACTTCTCTTTTATATTTAGCATCGAAAATGAATTGATTTTCCCCAGACGAAAAGTAATAATCGGGACTGAAAAAGTGGTTGTTATTAGCTATATTAGGTCTGAAAGCAGGCTTTTCAAATTTAGTTATAGTATTAGTGCTTTCTAATTTTAGTTTTCCATCTTTAACTTCTTTAAAGTGGTTTTCCAAATAAAATTTAACAGCATCTTCCCATATACTTGAAAACGTATAGTGTTTCAAATAATAAGTTCCACCTTCTTTTAAATTTGAAAAATAATTTATTAAATTATCTATTAGATTAATCAATATATCTTTAAAAGTCTCTTGCCTGATACTATATAACTTCTCGAGAACTCCCTCTCTATTATTGAGAAAAATTTCATCTGAAGCGAACCCATCCACTTTAGGCATATCTAGCATAAAGTTAAATTTATCTATTGTGTGATTTATAACAAATATCATTGCTTCTGTTAAGAATGCTATGTTTTGATAAGACTTCTCATAGTAAAAAGGGAAAAAATAAAGTTGATTATTAATCAAATATTTATCTGATTTTCTAATTGTTTCCTTCCAGTTTATCTTACCACCAATGTTAGGCTTAATTAACTTTTTCTCTTCAAAATATAACCCGTACTCTTCATAATAATTGTAAATCTCAAAAAAAGCTGCAAATGGATAGTTGGATTTGTAATGTTTTCCGTATTCTGAACCAAAATAAATTTCAGGTCTTAACTGCAAATGTTTTGAAATCACATTAAATAATAATTTAGTATCTGAGTGTTCATTATAGACTTTAAAGTTTATAGGGAAAACCGCACATATTTCGGAACTATCATTAATTAAAAAACCAGAAAAGTCAAAAACATATTCGAAGTCCGCTGTTACTTCTCCAGAATTAACATTTTCTTTATTTCTCTTCCTGTAATCTCTTTCGATAATGTCAAAACCCATTTCAACTAATTCACTTTTCTTGAAAATGTCACCTTCATTATAGTATTTCAGAGACATGTAACCTCCCCCTGTTCCAACCTAATAAGGATATCTATTTATATTAGGAATTAAAAAGTTATTTAAAAACGCATCACTAAAAACCTTCTTTACTCCATAACTTGAATATAAATCATCAAAACTTTTTATTTGATTATCAAAGAGGCTAATAGAATTATTAAATGTTACATGCCCTTGAACATCTTGCCATAAGTATAGGAGCAGTTTATTTTTCATAATATCCATAACTTCAATGTTCGCTTGATTTGCCACAGTTTGATTTGTTGAGTGAGAATCACTAACTAGTTGATCCCTGAACACAAGGAAAAATTGCCCGAGTTGTTTATCTTCGTTTTTCCCTAATCCATTTTCTTTATCTGTAATAAATTCATTTAGTGCAGTATAAAAAGATTGCCATGTTGTTTCTAATGTGTTCGCTGGATTATCATCTGATGACACATAAAGCTTAGGATTATTAAGTGATTGAATTGTATTACCTGCATCATCTTTAACTGGTAAACTCGTGATATACGCCCAATCAAAGCGCCTTTTAAAAGCAGTATCCATTGGAAATACATTCTGATCATTAACATTGACAGTTCCTATGATATTAAAATTTGACGGCAACCTAATTTCATCAGATGGTAATTGAATTATCTCATCAGCAATTTGTTTATTTCGAATCGGAAATTTACTTTCAAAAGATTCATTTCTATCTAACAGTTGGAAAATATCACCGAAAATAGCTGCTACGTTACCTCTTGATAGCTCTTCTAACACCAAATAAACTGGCTCATTATAATTTTGATAAGCTTCAACCAGTGCCCTTGTAAATGGACCAGGAGCAAATTCAAATGTTACATCTCCTGTTGTTGAGTCTTTCATTGGTAGCAACTGCCCAATAAAGTCAGAGTATGTAAATTCAGGATGAATAGTTACTCTAAACACTCTTTCATTATTTACATGATTCAAACTTTGATCTACCGAATGGCTCTTACCTGTACCAGGTGCACCGAAGTAAATAATTTGTTTATGCATATTTCATAATCTCCTTAATTTAATTTTTCAATAAACCTAAGTAGTGTCAAAAACCTTGGGAGTTTAGTTCCTCTCCTGCTAAACAATGGAGTATAGGTACTGTAAAAGTTCTCTAACTCTGCATAGTCTATTGTGTAACCATTTTTATGGGCTAACAATATATAAGGTAATATTTTAGCCCAATAGAACTTTTCAGAACTACCATTAAACTCGTATAATCCGGTTCGGCGATCATGTTTTAAATAATCACCCACAACCAATTTATCATCTTTTATCTTCAAGGACTTATTCCTAAAGTCTAACTCAAATTCCGGTGTAATATATACAGAAGCCCCCCTGTATGAAGGTTCATATTTTCTTATGAAGTCTCTTATATCAGATGGTACTCTTACTAATTCTGGAGTATTTGCAAACACTTCTATATATTCCATGTCTGCTGCAATCATACCCGCTATAGGATAATAAATGGAAGATTGAGTAATTCTAGACCCTAACATATTAAGGATGTATACTGGATGGTTAGCGACCTTATAGCAAGGGCCTCCTATTGTCATGTCCATTAATTCTATTAACTCTGGAAAGATAGATTGTGCTACAATATTACGACCGTCCATCTCAAGGTCTAGTATAAAGACATATGTTACGATACGCCTAGCGACCGTATCACCATTATTAATCCATATATAATAGCCTTTGTTCCTATAATAATCTTCACTACTCGCATTAATTACTTCATCTTCTATAATTGCTCCAAATAACTTCCCCCCCCTAACAGGAAGATTAGAAAATTGATTGTTAATATTAGAATATTCAACTTCCTGTAGATTTAATTTTGGATTGTAAGTATTTATTGCTTGTAAAATCGCCGTTTCTACAAAGTCTTGTTTAGAAATTGCTGTTGGCGGAATCCTCACTGATTCAATAGCATTTATTTTTTCTGGGAAGCCCGACGCTGGTAATAAAAGTTTTCGCAAAGTTCTCACCTTCTTCAATCATAATTTTTTACTAGCACTTCAATTCTCGGATATTTGATTCCCGTTTTACCAATCTCAACAACTTTAAAGTCATGCGTATTTATCCATTTAATCAATAAATTATGCCGTTTTTCCCCATGATATAAAACATTAGAAAGCATGAATTTATAACCCGCTTTATGAATTTTTAGCAAAAATTCTAGTAACTCCGTCTCACTATTAGAATCCCATCCATCTAAGCCTCTTTTACCATCGTTATACTCAGCCTTTGTTATGAAGTAAGGAGGATCAAAATAAAAAACTGTATCTTTTGGATAATCTTCTATTGGTAAGTCTTCAAATTTACCATTAATTAACCGGTAATTTGGTGTTCTTATCCTAAATCTATTAATACGTTCTCTGATCCCGTCACTATATTCATTATTTCCTACAGGAGTATTCATTTTTTGTGAGTTGTTGAATCTTATAATGTTCTGAAATGCATATACTTGTAAAACGAATAAATTTAAACTTGACTTATCTTTTTCATTATAATGGCTTCTTAGATTTAAATATTGTTCTTTTCCTTTCTTCGTAAGTGCAAATTCATTTATCACATTTTCTATGCTACTTGTAAGGATATTTTTTTCAGTCTCTACTAACATCTCAACAATACCAAAGACATAAGGGTTATATTCATTATAAACCACTTCATTCATTGCCACTACGTTTGCTCCAACATTAAAAGCGCCCCCCATTGCATCTACAAATGTATCAACATGCTTAGGCAATTCTTTAAATATAATTGGCAATAACGCATCTTTGCTACCCGAATAATTTAGAGGTGACTTATTAATCGACAGATCCTTCTCGAAATATAATATTATTTCTTTCAGTTTTTTACCTTTTCCCTTATGACTCGAGTTATTTGTTGAATACTCTCTGTATTCATTCGTTTCCACATGCACTTCACCATCTACAGCAAACAATTTTGCTAAACCTATAAGCTCTTCAATTGGTATAATTGATTGATTACTATAGCTAACTAAAACATGTTTAAACTGTATTTGACGGAACAAATCTTCAAATTCAAATAATGCCCTTTGTTTGTTCGAGTAATTCGAGAGTTCCCTTTTTACTCTTCTTCCTGTTTTCCCAAATAGTTCGGGATAATCATACCTGGCTACTGTTTCCAATAGATGGTATGAATTAGCATATTGTGTAATTGTATAAGGTGGATCTATATAAGCTATATCTCCACTAATCTCTCTTACTAATTCATTTGTATTATAGCTATATACAATATTTTCAGAATACAAATCACACTCATTAATTTCTAGTGGTATGATTTCAAATTCTTTTAACGATCTTGGTTCCCAGAACTTAAAAAATGCCTGGTAAGTCCCAGACGTGTTAGAAACTCTTGGTATACTTGCTATAAGTGATGCTAATAAATAAAAATATTCCTTATCATTAATTATTTCTGTTTTATACATTTGTTCTATATCTAATCTAAACCCATCAATTTTTATCGCATTTTCTTCAGTTAAGTACATTCTGTTTCCAACTGGAGTATAATTATGATAAACAAAAAAGTTATCTTTAGGTTTATAGACTCTTTGATTTAACCATTCAAACGGTGAGACTTCGTATTTCTCAACAAACTTTTTAAACATAGGTATCTTGTCATTCAACAATTTTGCTTTATTTATTACTTTAGAAAAATACATATAATCATTTGATATTATCTTAAACCTATCTTTAAAATAGTCCCCCACCACTCCAGTACCTGCAAAAAGATCTGCAAAGGTGTCACCTTGTATATCATATTTTTTTATTACATTATCTATAAATTCTAATAACTTTGATTTATTACCTAAATACCTCAACAATTTCACCTTCTAATAATTCATAAAATAAATTTCAATCATTCGTTTTCTTTCTGTTATCTGCTGGTTTTACTGCCATAGATGGTATAACCCAAACCATCCCCACTTTCAGCGCGCCTTTAATTCTTCCTTCACTACATAATGTTTGAACTCTTCTTTTGGATATTCCCCATTTTTCCGCTGCTTCTTTTGCAGAAATATAATCCATATAAAAAATCCCTTTCAAATTAAGTTAACATCATTATATTCCCAATCGCGAACAATATCAATTGTTATATAGACAAAATTAATTTTATCTATCCTATCAACTCCCCCACCCAAAAGTCATCCTATCAACTCAACCCTACCTTTACTGAAAACTACGCTTCCTTTTCAGCAAAATAAAAATAAGATTCCCCAGCTTGGACATTCCCCAAAACAGCTGGAAAACCTTATTCTACCAATACTTCAACAGTTCTTATTCATCCACCCTTGACATCAATGCTACCAACTCCACATGGACAGTGTGCGGGAACAAGTCTACTGGTTGAACGGTTTGAAGCGTGTAGCCGAACGGCAGGAGTTCTGCTACGTCTGTTGCAAATGTTTCCGGTTTGCATGATACATATACAATCCGTTTAGGCTTTGCGCGGCCAATTCTTCTCATTACTTTACCGCCCGCCCCGCAACGTGGTGGATCGATTAAGAGGATATCAGCAAATCCGAATCGCTCATGCATCTCGTCGAGTCCATGGCGTGCATCTCGAGCGAGGAATGTCGTGTTGTGTAAATCATTATCGACAGCATTTCGTTTTGCAGATTCGATTGACGTTTCAACAATTTCAATACCTGCCAATTCCTTTACGCGCGCGGCAAAAGGCAATGAAAATGTACCGACACCACAAAACAGGTCGATCATCTTTTCATCTTCTTGCGGCTTGCCCATTTCCAATGCGAGTTCAACTAGCTTTTGTGCTTGCAAAGGATTCGTTTGGAAGAACGTATCGAACCATAGACGGTAACGGTACCCTGCCATTTCATCATAGATGAAGTCACGACCAGCAAGCAGATGGGTATCTTCGGATTGCGTGCGGTCCGCCCAATCCGTATTGACGAGCCAGAGTAAACTCTTAACGTTCGGAAACTTACTCGTAATCCGCTCCACCAAGTTTTCGACTGCGAACGCCAATTCACCATCAGGTGTTTCGGTCGCAAATAGCGCCAACATCATTTCCCCTGTGGCAAACGATTCACGTACCATCAAATGGCGCAGAAGTCCTTCATGCGCATCTTTGTCATACCCTTTCAGGCCGAACTCTTTTACCCAATCCCCCACTTCCAGCATGCCATCGACCATGTTTTTTCCTGCGATAAGACACGTTTCAAGTGAAATGATTTTGCGGAAATTCCCTTGTTCGTGGAGCCCGATCTCTCCTTCAGGCGAGAAGGTGAATTCCATTTTATTGCGATAATGCCACGGATCGTCCATTCCAATTGTATCTCGAACAAGTTCAGGATCCAGTCCTTCACCGTTCAAGGCCGCCTTCAGCTTTGCGGTTTTGTGCTTCAATTGCCCTGCATACGACCAATGTTGCCAGACACAGCCACCACAACGTTCGAAGTGTGGACAAGGGGCATCCGTCCGGTCAGGGTTGGCTTTTAGAATTTCTTGCGGCATCACTTTTCGTCTCCGCTTATCTGGATTGTCCACAACAACTTCTACAGACTCTCCAGGCAGTGTCTGTGGTATCGTCAGCTTTAATTTCCGTGGATTGTTCCCTTTATCACTTTCACGCCAGATGACAGCCTGGCCGTTTCCTTTATCATCTACATGATCAATTTCAGCAACAAGTGTTACATTTTTTATTTCAGTCAAGGAATACTTCCCCTTTCAACAATCAATTCACGCAGTATTTGTTTAAACTCCCTACAGCTTCTACTGTACATAACAAGTACACGCTTTGCTATTATAACGAAAATAATGGTCTATGAACATGCGCAGGTGAAATTCTTGAGTGGACTTTGCTTGGTGAGGACAGGTGTGGTTCTAGTTCGATGTAGGAGGCTGGATTGGACGCAGATGCCCTGCTTGTAAAAATTCCAGTGAAACAAAAATATTTACAAACAATTGAAACTATCTTTAGCAGATTTCGTATAGTTAACTAGACATATAATGAATGAGGAAGGGTTGTGATCGATGATGCGTTCAGCGAATCCAAGTTTAGGAGAAAACACTTTTAAGAACTTGAGTCGTAACGATGGAATGGCGATGACGATTCACGGTACGGTGAACAAAACGTTCATCTTGTTTTTGTTGCTCTGTTCAACAGCGTTGTTCACGTGGTACCAATTCTTCTCTGGCAGTTCAATTGAGTCGCTTGTTTGGATTGGAATTGGCGGAGGATTTGTCGTGGCACTCATTACAATTTTTGTGAAAAAAGTGGCTCCGTTTACCGCTCCCCTTTATGCACTCCTTGAAGGTTTTGCTGTAGGTGGAATTTCGGCCATGTTCGAGGCACAATATGCCGGTATCGCCATACAAGCAATTTTATTAACACTTGGGACGTTGTTCACTCTCTTGCTCGTCTATCGGTTAGGCATTATAAAAGTAACGGAGAATTTCAAACTTGGTGTTGTGGCAGCGACAGGGGCAATTTTCTTCGTCTATTTAGCCGATATCATTTTGCGATTCTTTGGAATGAGTGTGCCATTCATTCATGAAACTGGTCTCATTGGCATCGGCATTTCGGTCGTCATTGTCATTGTTGCAGCTTTAAATCTTGTACTCGATTTTGATTTCATCGAAAAAGGCGCGGAGCAAAGGGCACCAAAGTATATGGAATGGTACGGTGCATTCGGTCTTATGGTCACACTCGTCTGGTTGTATTTTGAAATTCTACGGTTGCTCTCTAAGTTGCGAAGCAAGTAAGAACTACCCGCTTATACATTGTAAAAAAGATCTACAAACTTAACTATTTTACAGAAATGATCAACTTGCAAAATTTCGTTTTCATTCACAAGTTTTCTGAAGGAGGTATGTTGTCTAAGTGGACTTCTATGCATTCGATGGTACGATGTCATCAGTCGTACCGGTTTTCATATTTATTATATTCGCTATCGTCATCGGCACAATCCTCGTCAAAACGGTGACAGGGGTTAGCCAGTGGTCAACAAATAACAATTCTCCCCAACTTTCGGTTTCTGCGCAAGTAATGACAAAACGGACAAATACATGGGGAGGCAGTGGTGATTCCTCTGCACACACTGATTACTACGTCACTTTTCAAGTGGAAAGCGGTGATCGAATGGAGTTCACTGTGAAAGGAAAAGAGTACGGTTTATTGGCGGAAGGTGATGTTGGGCTATTAAACTTTCAAGGAACGCGTTACTTAGGATTTGAGCGTATGAGGGATAAACCCTAATGTTCAATTCCCTTTTAAACTCTGAATTAAGATGAAGAATTTCCTATGCATCACAAATTTTATTTAAAAAGTGTAAACAATGTCATAATCGACTTTGTCTACACTCTGAAATCCCCTAAATTTTAGCGGGATTTTTTTATTTGCTTCAGCTTCATTTCGGACACATACCCAGCATATTATACGAATCTTGCATCACATTGTTTGGATATTCGTGATGCCTATATGTATTTTATTGTTCCTTATTCTTGCTAATAAAATTAGATAGAAATTCATTAGTTTTTTGTATATATTAGCTTCATCCCACCTATATACCCTCGATATAACACCTTACTTTTTAATACTCCAAATTTTATAAAAAACATTTTATAGTTCTCTCTTTTTAATGATGAAAATTTCTTCTAATTTCAAAAACAATATTGCATGCGATATATCGGTTATGTTATATTCATAAACATTACACCTATACTGTAATTTCGAAAGGATATGAAAATGGACGAAATTCATAACAAGATTAAAAACTTACGGTTGGAACGCAACTTAACGTTAAAAGAGTTAAGTGAGCAAACAGGACTCTCCCTTAGTTTTTTATCACAGATTGAAAGAGGGGCTTCTTCACTTTCAATCACTTCGCTGAAGAAAATATCGGATGCGTTAGGAATTCATATCAACTACTTTTTTGTGGATGAACACGAAAAACAAACATTTGTCATACGTGCCCATGAGCATCACCCTTTCACAACAAGTTCTGGAAGCCAAGTGTATTCTCGTTTGACAGGTACTTTTAATAATAGAAAATTAGAGCCTCTAAAAGTGACCCTCCCCCCTCATATGTATGAGGAACATCCTTATAGCCATAATGGCGAGGAATTCTATTACGTATTACAGGGTGAAGTCATTTTCTATTTGAATCACGAAAAGTATCACTTGTATGAAGGAGATACAATCCACTTTCCATCCAGTCTCATTCACCAATGGGAAAATCCATTGCCGACCGAAAGTATTGTGTTAAGTATTGTGACACCAATTATCTTTTAATGAGGAGTGAAGTACATGAGAGTAGCAACAGATATCGGAGGAACTTTCACAGATTTAGTATATGTAGATGAAAATGGCAAAATTGGCGTAGCCAAAAGCAGTACAACTCCACCTAATTTTGAAAAAGGGGTACTAGATGTTATTAAAAAAAGTGGTGTCGATCAAGTCCCGCTATCGATGTTCATCCATGGGACGACCGTTATCATTAATGCATTAACTGAGCGCAAAGGTGCTAAAACCGGCCTCATTACGACAAAAGGTTTTCGTGATGTGTTGGAAATTGCACGTGGAAACCGTCCTGACCTTTTCAATGTGAATTATCAAAAACCTGAACCTTTTGTGGAACGTCATTTACGACTAGAAGTGGGCGAACGGCTTACGTATAAAGGTGAAGTGTTAAGTGCACTTGACTTGGATGAAGTGAAAAAGTGTGTGGAGTTCTTTAAAAAAGAAGGCGTGGAAGCCATTGCAGTATCCTATCTTCATTCGTACGTAAATCCAACACACGAACAACAGACAGTACAATTAATCAAAGAACTGTGGCCTGAAGTGAAAGTAACAGCTTCTAGTGATATTACGAAGGAATGGCGTGAATATGAACGTACCAATACAGCTGTATTAAATGCGTATGTTCAACCTGCTGCCACAACGTATATAGATCGTTTGGAAAATGAGCTAAAGGCGCAAATCGAAATCGAACAACGTTATATTATGCAATCCAATGGCGGAACAACTAAGTTTGAAAAAGCGAAAGAAGCTCCGATCAATATGGTCGAATCCGGACCTGTTGCGGGAATTTTCGGTGCAGCTGTTCTTGGTGAAATGATCGATGAAAAGAATATTATCGCTTTCGATATCGGCGGAACGACTGCAAAGTGCTCGCTTATTGAAAATGGTGAAGTAAAAGTTTCGACGGACTATTACATCGAAAAGGACAGCCGACATGCTGGTTATCCGATTAAGACACCCGTTGTCGATATTGTTGAAATTGGAAATGGCGGTGGATCTATTGCTTGGATTGATCAGGCAGGTTCCTTAAAAGTGGGGCCTCAATCAGCAGGTGCATTCCCAGGACCGGTTGCGTACGGACAAGGTGGGACAGAACCGACTACGACTGATGCCAACTTGCTGACAGGCCGTCTTTCTTCCAAAAACTTCGATTATGACGTCGATCTTGATGCTGTGAAATATGCAATGGAGACAAAGATTGGGAACCATTTTGGTATTTCACCTGAAGATGCAGCCCTCGGGATTATCCGAATTGCCAATTCAAATATGTTAAATGCGTTGAAACTGATTTCCATCCGTAAAGGCTATAATCCTAAAGATTTCACTTTGCTTGCATTTGGTGGCGGAGGATCGATGCATGCTCCAGCTTTAGCTTTAGAGCTTGGTGTAAAAAAAGTCGTTGTTCCGATTGCTTCACCCGTGTTCTCGGCTTGGGGCATGCTTATGACCGACCTTCGCCATGATTATATTCAAACGTATATTAAGCGGATGAATGAATTAACAATGGAAGAAATTAATCAATCATGGACAGACATTGAAACGAACGCGTTCCGTCATTTTGAAGAAGAAGGAATGCCAGCAGAAAATGTTGAGTTCCATCGATTTGCTGATATGCGTTATCTAGGTCAAGAACATACCGTTAAAGTACCTGTTAGCAATGGTACGTGGACTGAAGATGATAAACAAAAAGCAATTGAAGTGTTCCATGACCTTCACGAAAAGAACTTTACATTCAAACTGGAAGATGTTCAAACAGAAATTGTAAATCTTCATGTTACTGCGTTTGGGAAAGTAGAAAAACCAACCATTTCAAAACAACTTAAAGACGGTGCAATCACTGAAGCATTAAAAGAAGAGCGCTCTGTTTATTACGAAAACGATGGTTGGGTAACAACGCCGGTTTATGATCGTGAAAAACTTCCTACAAACAAAGTTGTGGCGGGTCCTGCGATTGTAGAAGAAAAAGCGGCTGTCACAGTGATTTATAAGCAACAAAAGCTCTATGTAGATGAATACGGCAATATCATCATCGAAAAGGAGGAAAACTAATATGACCATTACTTCAAAAGTCGATCCGTTTACACTCGAAATCGTTAAAGACTCCCTCCTAGCGACGGGAGACGAGATGTTTGTCGCTCTTGCAAGAACGTCGATGAGCCCAATAATTTATGAAGTGCTTGACTATGCTAGTGGTCTTACTGATGCAAAAGGAAATCTTCTTACACAAGGTAATGGGGTTACCGGGTTTATCGGGATGTTAACCTTCATGGTGAAAGAGACGTTAAAGAAATACCCTGGCGACAAGTTAAAAGAAGGAGACATTATTATCATTAATGACCCGTACCAAGGTGGAGGCTCTCATTTGTCAGATGTCGGCCTCGTCATGCCAATCTTTTTTGAAGGTGAGCTCATTGCCTTTTCAGCCAATAAAGCACACTGGACAGAAGTCGGTGGGAAGGACCCGGGATCATTCACGAACGACTCGGTGGATATTTTCCAAGAAGGTCTCCAGTTCTCTTGTCTAAAACTTTATGATGAAGGAAAAGTGAACGATGCACTCGTCGAAATTATTCGCTCCAACGTTCGCTTCCCTGATCTTTCGCTCGGTGATATGTGGGCACAAGTTGCAGCACTGCGTACAGGAGACCGTCGTTTACAAGAATTGTGTAAAAAACATTCGAAAGATACGATTCTTGCAGCGATCAACTATTTGCTTGATCACGGTGAAAAGATTTCTAGAGAAGAATTAAAGAAATTGCCCAAAGGTGAATTCTATGCAGAAGACTTCATCGACACAGATGGCATTGGGAACGGACCATTTCCTATTAAAGTAAAAGTGACAATTACGGATGATGAATTCATCTGTGACTTTAGAGGAAGTTCACCTCAAGTACCTGGCCCGATGAACTGTTCGCTCACAGGATTAACATCTGCCGTCCGTGCAATTTTCTTAGCCATTACGAACCCAGCTCAGGATGTCAATGATGGTGTATTCCGCCCATTGCGTATCATCACAGATCCAAAATCGATTATGTCAGCAGAACGTCCCGTACCAGTGTCCAACTATTTTGAAACACTATTAGGGAGTTTGGATCTCGTTTGGAAAGCAATGGCACCACACTTGCCAGAACGCTTAAATGCCGGGCATTTCCTATCGGTTTGTGCCGTCACCTTAAATGGCATGCATCACGAAACTGATGAGGCTTTCCTTATCGTTGAACCTTCTGTCGGTGGATGGGGTGCATCGAATCGTAATGATGGGGCTTCCGGCCAATTCTGCATGGGAGACGGCGAAACGTACAACGTTCCAGTCGAAGTTGCAGAAACGAGATATGGCGTCATGTTAGATGAGTACAGCCTTCGAGAAGACGGTAACGGTGCAGGCGCCGGAAAGTATGTCGGCGGAAAAGGAGTCACTCGTTCATACCGCGCGATGACTGATGGCCAAACAGTCACTGTAACCTATGGCCGCAATAAGTTCCTACCATGGGGCATCGACAAGGGGCATCAAGGATCACCAAACGAATTTTATGTGGATAAAGCAGATGGCACAACAGACGGCCCGTTTGGTGTATATCCTCGATATAAACTGAATAAAAATGACGTTGTTCGCCTTATGACGGGTACTGGTGGAGGTTACGGAAATCCGAAAGAACGCCCTGCTGCACAAGTGGCAAGTGACGTCAAAAATGGCTATTTTACAGTGGATGAAGCACGAGACATTTTCTACGTAGAAGTAGATACAAACACATTTGACTACAAAGAACTTGCTGGCAGAGCACAATAAAGGGGATTAACGACAATGAAAAAACAAACACCTCAGAACACGAATGAAATTGTTCAAAACTTATTTCATGATCAATTTCCAAACGCAGAAGTGAAATTTGGCTATGTCACAGTTCCTGCAGGAGAACGTCTCCCTGCTGAAGGGACAACCTTCCATGAAGAACAAGAGTATTCCTTTATTACAAAAGGCAAACTGATTGGTGAATCTGGCGGTGAACTTTTTGAAATATCAGCAGGCGAAGCATCTTTCATTCCTGCCGGTGAAGTTCATTGGTGCCAAAATCCAGGAGACGAACCAGTTGAATTAATCTTTGCGCTTGTCAAAGCATAACTCGCAAAAAAAATTGAGAAAGCTTCGTATCCTTACTAATCGAAGCTTTCTCGAACTATACAACAAACTTTATATGAACTACCATTAAAAATATCTGAATAATTAATCTTTTTAAGCTTAACTAAGGGGTGAAACGATGGAACAACAACAAAACGGTAACAACTCAGAACACAATATACTTGGACAAGATAATGCATTAGCACCTGTCCCAGAAGGTCAAAGACAACATTGGATAACGCCTGCAATTATTTTTGGGGGTTTGGAATTCACAATCCCCGTCCTCATGGTAGGCGCTTCACTTACAGCTAGTTTCGGTATGAGTAAAATTCTGCTCATTCTAATCATTGCACTTTTCGGCTTTCAATGGGTTGGGAACGCTCTCCAAGGTTATATTGGTGCAAAAACAGGTCGCTCTTCTTCTGTTATCGCGAAATCCAGCTTCGGTTCGGTACAGGCTCGTGTCATTGTCGGTTTCACAATTTTCATTGTGTCGCTCGGCTGGTGGGCATTACAAACAGCTGTAGCCGGGAATGCAATGTCTGCAATGTTCGGCATTGATTATCATACAAACTGGTTAGGTTGGGCACTCATTACAACAATTGCAGGTCTTCTTTTCGCACTACCTTCTATTATTGGTTATAACTCTATGAAATGGACAGACTATCTTGCGGTTCCATCGGGATTACTCCTCATCATTGGTGGAATTTATCTTACAATGAAAAATACAGGTTGGGACACAATCATGGCTTGGAATCCTGAACCAAGCATGACAATTCTAGCAGCAATTAGTTTAGTTATTGGGGTAAACGTGTCTCAATGGGTAATTGCTTCTGACTACACGCGGTATGCAAAACCTAAATGGAAAGATAACTGGATTATCCCAAGTGGAATTGCGGTTATCGGTTTTCCTCTATTCCTAGTAGGTGCAATCATGTCCGTAGGTGTCGGGGAAGCGGATATTGTGAACGTCATGATGAACTTAGGCTTCCCGTTTTGGGGCTTCCTAATTCTTTGGTTAGCTACTTGGACATCACAACTCGTTAATAACTATAGTATGGGATTAGCTTTAGCAAACTTGTTGAATGTGAACTCTGGTAAAGGACGCGCACTATTGACTCTTCTTGGTACAATTTTAGCGATTATCGTCGCCTTAGCTGGAATTCTTCAATACTTTGAGGACTTCCTCTACTTGACTGCCCTCTTATACCCGGCAATTGGTGGTGTAATGATGGGAGACTTCTTCATCATCCGTAAACAACAATGGGTAGAGTGCCCAGGTTGGAACTGGATGGCGACAATTGCTGTTGTAGCAGGTGTCATCGTCGGCTATATTACACAATATATAACACCGATGGGTTTACCAGCAGTTCAATCACTACTTGTCTCTGTTATCGTATATGTAATTGCCATGCGCATTAAAAAGAAAATTTCTCCAGATCAATTTACTGGCTGAGAATAGAAAGATTCCATCAATCCAACATCGGATTCGGTGGAATTTTTTTATTCATTTAAGATATTGAAGCTCCTTTTATGTCCGGACATACAACCAATTGACTTAAACCTACCTTAAGTTCTTATTAGTAGAATAATTATAATTATTATTAAAAAATAATATTGATTATTTTCTGTCATTTTGGTAGATTGAACACAGACATGTGCTTCTTTGGTATTTCGACAAAATCGATTGGGGGATCTATTTTGTTTTAGACAAGGAAACAGATGAATTTTTTATAGACAAAGGAGATGGGAGTTAGTGACAGTCAAGTCGAGAGAACAGAAAAAACTTGGTAAAACGTCTGGTCCGTTACAACAGTCTGATTATGAACGGATTATTGAAACGCCCGAGTTCAAGCAGCTCGTCAAGAAGAAAAACCGCTTTTTAACACCTTATGTCATCGCATTCTTTACCATTTATCTAATGTTGCCTGTGTTAACTGGCTATACGTCGATACTCGAAACACGCGCAATCGGTTGGATGACGTGGACATGGGTCTATGCGTTCGGTTTATTCGTCATGGTATGGGTGTTTACACAAATTTATGTAAAGAAATCGAGACAATTCGACAAAGAAGTAGACCATGTACTTGACAAGCACGTTCGACAATAAGGGGGAATTGGACTATGAACTTTTTTTCTGTTGCAATCTTTTTTGCGGTCATTTTGCTAACACTTTACATTACGTATTGGGCTGCCAAACAAACAAGGACAGCCAGTGATTTTTATACGGCTGGCGGTTCTCTGACCGGCTGGCAGAACGGTATGGCGATTGCTGGGGATTATTTATCGGCAGCCTCTTTCCTAGGTATTGCCGGTGCAATTTCTTTAAATGGCTTTGACGGGTTTTATTATAGTGTCGGTTTTCTAACTGCCTATTTGGTTGTTCTATTTCTAATTGCAGAACCGCTTCGTAACCTTGGGAAGTATACGATGGCCGATATGATTGGTTCTCGTTTTGGTGCGAAAAAAGTTCGTGGAGCAGCTGCACTAAATACGATTACGATTGTACTTTTCTATATGCTTGCCCAACTTGTCGGTGCTGGTGCGCTTATTAAACTACTATTCGGTATTGATTATATGCTTTCTGTACTCATTGTCGGCGTGATGATGCTCATTTACGTCTTATTTGGTGGTATGACAGCAACGAGCTGGGTACAAATTGTAAAGGCCATTTTGCTTATGATTGGGACAATCGTCATTTCATTCCTTGTGTTAATGAAATTCAACTTCAATTTCGTTGGAATGTTTGACGTTATGCGTACTGCGACAGATCACGGAGAATCCTTCCTTCATTCCGGAGTCGTCTACAAAGATCCAATTGGACTGATCTCTGTTTTACTTGCACTCGTTCTTGGAACAGCAGGACTGCCACATATTTTGATGCGCTTCTTTACAGTGAAAGATGCAAAGACCGCTCGCTCCTCTGTCGTTTATGCAGTTTGGATTATCGGTATTTTTTACGTACTTACAATCTTCCTAGGATTCGGCGCAGCAAAGTTTGTCGGTTCGAAAGCCATCATTGCTGAAAACCCGGCCGGAAATATGGCTGCTCCTATGCTTGCAGGAGTCCTTGGCGGAGATCCACTTGAATCTTTCGTAGCTGCCGTTGCATTCGCAACAATTCTTGCCGTAGTTGCAGGGCTAGTGCTTTCAGGTGCATCCGCTATTGCGCATGACATTTATGGTGAAATTATTATGAAAGGTAAAGTTTCAGAGAAACAACAAGTGTTAGCAGCCCGTATTGCGGCAATCAGTGTCAGTGTCGTTTCAATTCTTTTGGCGCTTGGTTCAGAAAAATTGAATGTCGCATTCCTTGTTTCTCTAGCGTTTTGTATCGCGGCATCCGCCAATGTTCCAACGTTATTGATGACGATTTACTGGCGAAAATTCAATACAACGGGTGCAGTCGCCTCGATGCTGACCGGGTTATTTACGGCGCTTATTCTCGTATCTGTCAGTCCAAACGTCATTAACCCAGTTCCTGGAGCTGCATTCTTCGTAGGCGAACCACTCTTCCCGTTCGTCAATCCGGCAATCATTTCGATACCTGCAGGATTCATCGCTGCAGTTGTCGGTACGTATGTTGGCGCCAAACGTCACGAAGCTGAAGAAACTTCCTATGCAGAAGTGCGCTTTAAAGCAGAAACGGGCTATCGTGGTGTAGAGAGCTAACCATTCAATATTTCTATACTAATTAGCCCCTCTAGCGATTAATTCGCAGACAAGCTCTATTAACAATCAAAATTACTATACGATTATGACCTACAATACATGAGCCGATTCGTACTGATTCGGTTCATGTATTTTCATTTTGTCCATCATCACGCTTCTGCTGTAACTGATCACCAAAATATTTCCACGTTAGGACTCACACAGTTTGTAAAATCTTTTTAATGAGCAATCAACCATTCCACTCAATGAATATACCCATATCTTCAACAATATTTATTACTGATTTGATTCAATCGTTCAGTACATGTACAAAACCGCGAATAGAATGATAGTGTAATCTGCAGATTATAGAGCTTATTAGAAGGAGGTGTATTGAATGCCTTATACAACTGGACCGATCGAAAACGTCGGGAACTTGCCATCTAATGCAACTTCCGTTCAAATAAAAATCCTGAATCGCACAGGAGGTATGCTTACAGGTGTTGTTCGAGTTTTCCGTCTAAACGGGACAAGACAACTCATTACTTCCACAAACTTTGCCGCTGCGGCTAATGCATCGACTGTTCGCAACTTGGGTTTAGGTGCAGGAACGCTTCAATATGAAGTGGAAATTGTTCCAAATCAAAACGGTGGAATCTATTCCGTTTACGGCTTAACAGCTTCAGGTGTAATCCTTCAAGCCCAAAGGGTACTGAATTCAGAATTGACGCAGATTCTCTAATTCAATAAGTTTGTGGCGAACATTTCTATATGTACTGTCATCTCCTACAAATTAATTTAAGGGGTTGTTCCTTAGTCGATTGCTATCGTACTTTGGGACAACCCCCTCTTTTTTGCTAAATCATATAAGAAATATCGGACGCAACGGTAGGATAAGCAAATGCCATTTTCTTTAGTTCTTTAATGGGCAACTCAAAACGGATCGCCGTTGCAAAGTGATTGATGAGTTCATGCGCTTCACCACTTAATAGATGCGCCCCTAGAACAACTCCTTTTTGCGAATCGGTAATGACTTTAAACGCTGCATGCCTTTCATTTGTCCGTCGATACGTAAACCAATCAGACACTTCTTCGAAACGTATGTCTACTTCCCTTCCACATTCTTTTGCTTGTTGTTCCGTCATGCCTACTGAGGCGAGTTTTGGAGTGGTGAAAACGACAGATGCAACAGCTGGGTACTGCGCTTTTTTCTCATTGCCCCTTAGTAAATTTGCCGCAACAATATGAGATTCGGTTGTTGCAATTGGTGTCAAAGGAGGACCGTCCGTTGCAGCAACGTCACCAGCTGCATATACACGTGGATTACTCACACTTTGCAAATACTCATTGACACGGACACCATTCTTATCGCTTTCCACATTCCCCTTTTCCAAGTCCATATTTAGTGCAGGCGAGCGACCAGCTCCATGAACGACTAAATCAGCTTCCCATTCATGTCGCTTCTCACCCGCTGCTCCGATAATGGTATATTGGTCACCTTCTCTTTCGATTTCTTCCACAGAGACGCCTAAGTGTAGGTGTACGCCAATTTCTCGCGAACGTTTCAACAATAGTTGGACAAGATCTTGATCAAACTGCTTTAAGGGATTATCTCCTCTATGGATAATATGGACTTCAGCTCCTGCGCGAGCGGCAATGTGCGCAAATTCAAAGGAGATGTATCCACCACCGACAAAGACGATTTTTCTCGGCAGTTCTTCAAGCTCTAGAAAATCGTCGCTGGACGCTAAGTGCTCCTCCCCTTGAATCCCCATCTTTACAGGTTGAGCTCCTGCGGCAATCAAAATATGCTCGCCCACCAACAAGTGCGATCCAACTTGTATTTCCGTTTCACTTTGGAACACCGCTTTGCCTGTGTACATCTGAATGCCTAGTTTTTTAAACTTTTCTTCTGTTTGTTCAGGAACCGGTTGTGTAAAAGTTTGCTTGAATGCCATCAACGCTTGCCAATCAATCTTTGCATGTCCAGCAAGACCATTCCCTTGCATCCGCTCGTGCCAATCCATTAATTCTGCTGCGCCTACAAGGACTTTTTTGGGATCACATCCTCGGATTGCACATGTCCCTCCAAATGGTCGGTCGTCAATGATCGCAACACTCCATCCTGCCTCTGAACATTTTTTTGCAGCAACTGCGCCTGCACTTCCTGTTCCGATGACAATTAAATCGTATTTGTTATCCATCTGACTCTCCTCCTTGTCACGAATATACACTTCTCTAATCGTACCCTCGTTTGAAAGGAGTAAATCATTTATCCGCATAAGAAAAACGCCAGCACAGAGTAAGTGTGCTGACGTTTCTCATTTTGCAGTCATACGCTTTGTGTATGGTCGTCTTGTTTATCAATTTTTGCATGATCGTCTTCAGTGCGAACAACCTGTTGCGCGACAGGAAACTGTTCACGCGCTAAAATCCCCGCAACTTTCGGGGCTGTCCAAAGCAACGGAAGTAGAAACAAGGAAACCGGAACAGCCGCCACGACAATGAATGATTGGATGGCAGTGATGCTCCCTTCTCCAATTGCTAGAAGGACGATTGCGACTGCTCCCATAATCATCGCCCAAAAGATCCGTAACATCTTTGGTGGCTTAGAATTTCCTCGAACTGCTACCGAAATGGTATAGGACATTGAATCTGCTGTTGTCACAACAAACAAAATCGTAACAATTAGAAAGGCAGGTGCAATGATGACACTGAACGGCAACTGCTGCGTAATTGCGATCATTGCTGCTGGCATGCCTGCACTGTTCAGCGCATTAGAAATTACACCCGGTTGCAGTAACTCGTAGAAAATTCCTGATCCACCAACAACCGTAAACCAGAAGCACGTTACGACAGGAGCAATAATGGATATTGATACAACAAGCTCTCTAATTGTCCGTCCTCTTGAAATCGTAGAAATGAAAACGCCCATCATTGGACCGTAGCCTAAAAACCAACCCCAGAAAAAAACCGTCCATAATCCAAGCCATTCAGAATCTCCGTGGTACGTGCTAATGCGTAGAAATTCTTGCAAATGCACACCAGATGCAGATAAGAAATTCGTAAGAATAAACCCACCTGGCCCTAATAAAAGGACGACAACCATTAATACTAACGTTAACAAGATATTCAGATTGCTTAAAAACTGGATCCCTTTTCGGAGCCCTGTGATTGCTGAAATCATTGCAATCGCTACAACACCTACAATAATGAAGATTTGCGTAAACATATTATTCGGTATACCGAATATCGCTTCCATGCCGTATGCCGCTTGCAAACCAAGAAATCCAATCGGTCCAATTGTTCCAGCTGCTACAGAAATGATGGCAAATGCATCGACCGCTGTCCCTAGCGCACTCTTCGTCATAATTTTCTCTCCGAATATTGGATAGAGCAGCGAGCGAGGTTTCAGCGGCATTCCTTTATGATAGTGTGCATACATTAAAACGATCGTGCTCAGTGTACCGAGGATCGACCATGCTAGAAACCCCCAGTGCAAATAACTTTGTGCTAGTGCCGGAATGACCGCTTCCTTTGTACTTGGCTCAACGCCATTAAATGTTGGCGGCGTACTAATAAAATGATACATCGGTTCCGCAGCGGCCCAGAACACACCGCCCCCCGCTAGTAAGGTTGTCATAATCATTGCTAGCCATTTAAATTTCCCTATCTCAGGTTTCTCTAATTTTCCAAGACGCACGCGTCCATAACTTGACAGGGCAATACCGATTGCGACAAAAAAGACACCTAACAGAAGTGCTTGCCAAAATGCTCCAAAATATTTTACAGCAAACGCAAATGACGTATCGACTGCGTTCGTGACGAAATCTAAATTGAGTAACGATGCGACTACGAATGCAACGAGTAGTCCACCACTAATCATTAATACGGGCCAGTCCGTTTTTGGCTGGTCTAACTTCATGCCTTCACTCCTCTCAACATTACTACTAACACCGGTTGAATTTCTTCTGATGCTAATAAAGGCATTCCAAGTAAATATATTGTTTACCTAAAGTGGTTAAATTACGCTACTATCGTCTATACGTCAACTGTTTAAGTTTATTTTTACATCAAATTAATAGGTTTTACTTTCTTAAATCACAAGATATTAATCGATATTCCCCTATGCATCTTCAACAATTTCAGGTAATACATTATTTAATTTTTACATACCTATCAGTTGTTTACGTCATTAAGTGAGAAAATTCAATAGATGAATTTATTCGCTTTATAAAAAAATATAACGCGTTAAAAATAATGTTCATCATTTAACTTTTATATTCACATACAAAACGTTCATTTTTTCATGTAACGACGATCGTCATACTAAACGCAAACACTTCTTCTTCTATAGAATGGTTGAACACGGAAAAATCATGCTTCTTTGTCACATGAAAATAGTTGGTAATATACTAGAAAAAACACATACGGGGGAATGATGTGGGAGCGATAAATGGCAGTGATTTTCTTAAAAAGATCAATTCACTCAATAATGAAATTTGGCTTGACGGTATGCAAGTAAAAGGACCACTTTCTGACAATAGTGCCTTTAAAGGAATTCTGCGCACAAAAGCCGCTTTGTATGATGCCCAAGTATCCCCAGAGTTGTTACAAAAAATGACCTATACGTCACCAACTACAAAAGAACGTGTCGGTTTATCTTTCATGCAACCTCGCACAATCGAGGAATTACGGTTGAGAAGACGTATGATTGAACAGTGGGCTCGCCAAACTTGCGGGCTACTCGGTAGAAGTCCTGATTATTTAAATACAGTCATGATGAGTTTTGCCTCTTCGCGTTATTTATTGGAGGGAAAGGAGAATTGTTTTCCTCAACATATGCTAGCTATGTATGAAAAAGCGAGAGATAATGATCTTTCATTCACCCATACTTTCATTACACCTCAAGTGAATCGATCTCAAGCTTACTTCGAATGTAGCGACGAACCAATTGCTGCAAAAGTTGTAAAGAAAACAAATGATGGGCTTATCATTAGAGGAGCACGTCTTCTTGCGACTCAAGGTGGATTGACAGATGAAATTCTCGTATTCAGTACACCGAAACTACTTTGTGAACCTGAGGAAGCTTTCGCATTTTCCATCCCCTCAAATTCAAAGGGGTTGCGTTTCATTTGCCGAGAATCTTTTGTCGGAGGCACGTCAACGTTCAACTATCCACTCAGTTCCCGATTTGATGAGATGGATTCACTAGTCGTGTTTGATAACGTCCTAGTCCCTTGGGAACGTGTATTTTTCTACGATGCTCCCGAAGTCGCCGCAACCTTTTTCGGTGCAAGTTCCTTTCAACCTTTCACGTTTCACCAAGTCATCACGAGACAAATCGTCAAAACCGAATTCATGCTAAGTGTCGCCGAACTGCTTGTACAAACGATTAACATCAGTGAATATCAGCACATTCATGAAAAACTATCGGAAATCATCATCGGGCTTGAAACGATGAAAGCACTGCTCGCAAAATCCGAAATGGACGCAACAGTCGATACAGCAGGTTATATGCGACCAAGCCTGTTACCTTTGCAAGTTGCAAGCAACATCTTTCCGAAACTCTATCCACGATTTAGTGAAATCATTCAGCTGATCGGAGCGAGTGGAATGGTTACATTGCCTACCGAAAAAGACTTTCAATCTGAGCGCATTCCTGACCTCCACCACTATTTACAAGCTGCAAACCAGTCTGCAGAAGACCGGGTGAAAATCTTCCGTCTCGCTTGGGACCTCACCATGAGCGCATTCGGCACAAGACAAACCCAATATGAACGCTACTTTTTCGGAGATCCCGTTCGGTTAGCCAGTTACCTGTATAAGTCGTATCCGAAAGATGCACATATGGAGATGGTTGAAAAATTGATAGGGATACAAGTTGGAAAGCGGTAATTGAAGTGATTAGGAAATACCATCTTACACGTGTTGCTAGTGTGAGGTGGTATTTTCAACTTGAAGCGAGTGTTGTGTTGCGAGCGGATTACGTTGTGATACGAATGAAGGATGTTGCGATGCGCAGCTGTTACGTTGTGATACAAAGTATTTACATCTTTGATCCCCCATTTATTAAACTTGGCCAACAGTGAGCATGTGACTTTTCACTGTTGGCCGGTAGCTACCGTTACAATTTTCATCCTAACGGATACGCTTATTCTCCTTTCGAAGAAGATAGACAAAGTATGGAGCGCCGATGATAGCGGTCATGATGCCGACAGGAACTTCCCTTGGAAGAATGACCACTCTACCGATTATATCGGACAGTAACAGTAAATTCGCACCAACTAGTGCAGCTAAAGGGATTACGTATTGATGACTGCTCCCAACAAGTTTACGTGCAATATGTGGTGCAATCAGTCCGATGAAACCGATGGCACCTATCGACGCAACTGAAAAGCCGGCTAACGAGACCGATAATAACAACAACCAAAATCGTTGGGGAATGACGACGACCCCTAAAGATTGGCTGAGGTCATCTCCTAATTGCAAGACATTTAACTTTTTGTATTGCATCCATGCAATCGGGATAAGGATGGCAATCCAAGGTAACAGAGCGTATACATCAAGCCAGCTTCTTCCCCATAAGCTTCCTGACATCCACAACAGCGCCATATTAATATCAGTTGGAAACTTCACCAGTAAAAATTGAATGCCGGATTGAAAAATGGCACCAAGCGCAATGCCGACAAGCGCAAAAGAAGCTGGTTTTAATGTAAAACGTCTTGTAATAAGGAATAGCAGTACAAAAACTACGAGCGCTCCAAAAAGAGCTGCTGCAGGAAGTACATACACTGGTGAGCTTGGAAATACGAACAATACGAAAGCTGCGAAAAATCCTGCTCCTTTTGTAACACCTATAACGTCAGGGCTCGCTAAAGGATTACGAACTATACTTTGTAAAATCACACCAGAGACCGCTAATCCGAAACCGGCGAGTATACTAATGATCACTCTTGGAAAGCGATACTCAAAAATGATGAAAGAGAATTGTTCATTTTCTCCGAACAGACTACTCCATAGATTTGCAGGAGAAATCATAACCGTTCCGACACTTAGCGAGAGAAAGAATAGAGCAACCATCAAGAAAAACGCATAGACAATTATCCAAGTTTTCTTCATCTCTCTGTGACCCCTTTCTTTCGTGCTAAATAGATGAAGAAAGGCCCGCCTATTAATGCCGTAACAATTCCTACAGGCGATTCATAAGGAAAAGCGATAAAGCGACTGAGCAAATCCGCATAAATAAGAAGCATGCCCCCTAACAACGCTGTAAGTGGAACAAGTACTTTCAGGTCATAACCAACAAGCGAGCGTGCAATATGAGGTACTAGCAAACCAACAAAACCGATAGGACCGCAAATTGCAACTGCAGATCCAGCTAGTAAAATGACAATCAGCATGCCAGTAACTTTTACAGCCATTACACGTTGTCCTAACCCAGCAGCTACATCATCATCTAAAACCAATAACTTAAATGAAGGCAGCATGATTGCAAATAGTAATATGCCAAAGAATGTCCACGGCAAGATTGTTTTTAGTTCATACCAACCTAATTGGTCCACTGCGCCAACTAACCAAAACAGCATACTTTCCGTGGACTGTTGGTTAAGAATAATAAGACCTTCTGTCAATGAGGTAAAGAGAAAGTGGATGGCGATACCTGCTAACACTAATTGGATATGTTGCTTTTGATCGATTCCGGCTAGCAAAAAGACCAGTACTGCTCCAAGCACAGCACCCAAAAATGCGAAATAAATAGCGCCAGTTAGTGAGAAATTTGTAAATAACAAGAGGCCGATTACTACAGCAAATGATGCACCTGCGTTAATACCAAAAACATGGGGAGAGGCGACCGGATTTTTCGTAATGGCCTGTGTCAGTAAACCCGCCAACGCCATGTGTACACCGACTAAAAATGTGCCAAGTGCTCTTGGCAGTCTTAACGTTTGAATATATAGATGCTCTCTTCCCTGCCCTTGAAATGTAATCGCTTCGAAAAAAGTTGACCATGAAACAGACGCTTGTCCCCACTTCAAACTTAAGAAGAAACCAAACAAACAAAGCACGATTACTAGTGGAAATAAGAAGAGCAGAAACGCTGTACGCTTCTGCCTCTCAAATCGATTGGTAACCATATCAATTCACACCTAGTTGATTGCTAAGATCATCAATTATTTTTTCAGACCCTATTAGCCCCCTGGATAATGCCCAATCTCTTCTTTCCACTGTAAACACTTTATTGTTTTTAACAGCTTCAATTTCTTGCCACAAAGGATTTTCAGACCACACATCTACAATGGTCTCTTCAGTGGCTGGCATTAAGAAAATTGCTTCGGGGTTCGTCTCCACCAGTTGCTCAAGGCTTAACTTTGGATAAGAATCTTCACTTTTCACCGGATCATCAAAGCCAAGACTAGTTAAAAATGACCCTACATACGAGTGATCAGAATGAGCAAAGAAACCTTCGGGATTCGTTACAGCAGGCAAAATTGTCATTTCTGCATTTGCTAGGCCAGCCTTCAATGCATCGATCTTCTCATTATGCTGTTGCAGTCGCTTTTTCCCTTCCTCTTCTTTCCCTACCGCTTTAGCGATGACCAAGTAATTATCGAGCATTTGGCTGTAATCGGCTTGGTGATCATCTAAAACAATCGTTGGAGCAATTTTCTTTAATTGGTCGTAGATTGCTTTATGATGATTCAAGTCCGCGATAATTAAATCCGGTTGAAGAGAACTTAGCAGCTCAATGTTCGGTTCATAACGTGAGCCGATCGATGTATAGTCACCCAACTGCTCTTTAACAGTATCCATGAATAACGCAGGATTATCATCATCCGCAATGCCGATTGGTTGAACATCAAGAGTCATGAGTGCATCCACATAACTAAATTCCAAGACAACTACTTTTTCAGGATTTTCAGCAAGAGCTGTTGTACCCATTGCATGTTGAATTTCATTCCCATTTTGATTTATATCTTTTGGTTCTTGCTTTTTTGTTTGATCATCCGTTGACTTGCCGCAACCAATAAGACTTACTAATAAAACAAATAGAACGGCAAAGCCCAGTAATTTTTTACGCCGATGGTTCATCTTGTGTTCC
Source organism: Sporosarcina saromensis (assembly GCF_033253735.1). NCBI lineage: Bacteria > Bacillati > Bacillota > Bacilli > Caryophanales > Caryophanaceae > Sporosarcina > Sporosarcina saromensis. The sequence continues at coordinate 91,640 of NZ_JAUBDI010000009.1, forward strand.
TCCTTAAATGATTATGATTCTCATTATCGTTCAAATGAACCTAGTTGAACATATCAATACGCAAGAACTAACATGTCATATTTGCAGACTTTCTTCTTGCTCACGATAAATTGAAGGTGCACATCCGACAATCTTTTTGAAACTACGACTAAAATGAAAGTAATCTGCACAGCCAACCATGGATGCAATTTCCTTTGCCGTTAAATCTGTTTGCACTAATAATAGTTTCGCTTTTTCTATTCGCAAATTGATGAGATAGGTATTAACAGTTGTCCCCGTCAGTTTCTTAAATAGTACGGTATAATGTCCAACACTTAATCTAGCGCGCTGTGCAAGCATTGGCAATGTAATATCAACCATATAATGCTGATTCATATAGGGAATAGTCTCTTTTACTAAATCCAAGGTCGATTTCTTCTCATTGTTCATGGCCGTTTCTACCATGTATATGAATAATATCCTTTCAAGCAAGAGCCGCTCCTTCATGGCTGTTAATGCTTCGACTTGATTGGCATTATGAAGCGCTCGTATGCGGATTAACTCTTCTACCAAATGAAGGATTTTTCCGACACTCGTTGAAAATAGAGGTCCCTTTAAACTCCACCCCTGTTCAGCATGTAGCATCTTATACGAAATTATCACGTACTCGGAGAGTTTCGTTTTTGGCATGTCAATTTGTATCGGATAGTCATCGACATGCAGTGCAAACCCTTCTGTACAGATGAAAGGAGCTTGACGGGAAGTAGTAATTTTGACATGACCATGCGTAACGATAAGAATGGCATGATTCTCAGCATGTACGCAATTTTGTGTATCTGAATAAGTTGCTATATTTTCAACAAGGGGAATACTTGTCGATAATTGGTGAAAACTCATTTGTCGTCATCCTTTTCATCCATTTATAGATGGTCTTGTCCGTTTCTAAAATATGATTTATAGCCATCTTTAACATTCCTACTAGCGCATTGATAATAATTCTCATTTATTTCACAAATATATCTTCTAGCCCATCGCTTGTCAAACCGATTTTTGTATATATTAGGACCACTCTCTGCGCTGTAAAGTCTCGCCATGGATTTCCCTGTGTTGCGAAATCAAAGAATTCTTGTAAATTGTATTTTGTATCTAGTTATCAACGTGGTATTCTATACAAATAAGTAAATTCTACCTAAATAAATAGTAACTTTGGAGGCAGATAGGTTTAATGAGGAAAACAAAACTGATTCATACGACTACCCGACGACTAACTTTCATTGTTCTCATTGTCGGTGTGATATTTTCTTTCTATTCTCTTTTAACCAATCCAACATCCAGATCTTCCTCCTCATTAAAACTTGGCCCTTATTATGAGATATTCCGTGATTCGTCTGCATCACTTACGATCGACGACTTATTAACCGACGATTATCATTCATCCTTCACTGCCAGTACCGATAACTACTTAAATTTTTGGCATACAGATGATGTCGTTTGGCTTCGCTTACAAGCAGATGAATTACTGTTGGAGCACGATAAATCCTACTGGCTCGAACTAATTGATAAACTAGAGAGTATTACAATGTATCTTGTAAATGAGGACGGTTCTTATGAAATACAAACAGGTGGTTTTTCGAACTTAGAAAATCGGCCAATTCATTTCCGCTCGATTTTATTTACCATCGATAATCCATCAACTGTCTCAGAAATCTATCTGAGATTAGAGGGTTCCCTTCCATTGACAGTGATTTCTTCTCTGTATACAACAAATGAATTCATACAAAAAATTATTTCCTACAAATTTTTCACCGGAGCATTTTACGGTTTCTTAACGGCATTATCTATTTATAATTTATTCTTATACTTTTCACTACGAGAAAAAGCATATCTGTTTTACGTTTGTTACATGTGGAGCTTCATGGTATTTCAAGCTACCATGAATACATTTGACATTGAGTTATTAGGTCAACTTGTACCCGAATGGTTTTTTACGCGATCATTGGTGTTAAGTTGCAACTTATTAGTGTTGTTCATGATTCTATTCGGAAGGGAATTTCTTGAATTAAAAAAGAACTTGCCAAAGTTTTACCGTTTATTGACCATCGCCTTATGGCTAAACATTCTATTGTTTGTTGCAGCAATACTTACCCCAAATGTCAGTATGATTAATGACGTAACAACTGTTTTCACGATGATTGTCCTCGTTTTACTATGGATATCAGGATTCCAGTTGCTTAGGAAAGGCCTTAAATCCGCACGATTTTACATGATTGGGTGGACGATTCTCTTAAGCTCCATTGTTGTACAGGGTTTAGGTTTCTTAGGGATTATTCCTCTGCACCCGCGTATATATGAAGATGTCCCTGCAATCGGGGCAATTTTTGAAGCTTTATTTTTATCGCTCGCTTTAGGCGATAAAATTAGTATTATTAAAAGTGAAAATGAACGCATGCAACAAGCGTTGACTGAAACGCTTGAGGATAAAGTGTTGGAACGGACGCAACAGTTAGAAAAAGCAAAAAGGGAACTTGAATACCTAGCAAATACGGATAGACTGACACAACTTGCCAATCGTTTTCGACTGGATTCTATGATGGATGTCGCTTTCAAGCGAGCAGCGAATGACAATCAACCGCTCTCGATTATTTTACTAGACATCGATAAGTTTAAAACGGTCAATGATACATACGGCCATCAAGTCGGAGATGCAATTTTAATTGAAACGGCAAAATTACTTACAAGGATTCAGCGAGAAAAAGATGTAATTGGCAGATGGGGTGGTGAAGAATTCCTAATCATTTGTCAAGAAACTACAGAGGGTGAAGCACTACAACTTTCCGAGAAGATTCGATCCCTTATGGAGCAACACGCATTTCCTATAAATGAACCGCTAACGGGTAGTTTCGGAATTGCTTCGTATCTTCCAGGTGACACCGTCCACACACTCATATCCAGATGTGATAAAGCTTTGTACCAAGCAAAACTGAATGGCCGAAATCGAGTGGAGGTTTTCTAGATTTCTGAGTGTTCATGTCGATTTTAATAGTATGGGATGGCTCGAGTGTTGTGATGCGAGCAGGTTACGTTGTGATACGAGAGAGGAATGTTGTGATACGAAGCTATTACGTTGTGATGCGGCTCGAGTGTTGTGTTGCGAGCGGGTTACGTTGTGATACGAGAGAGGAATCTTGCGATACGAAGCTATTACGTTGTGATGCGGCTCGAGTGTTGTGTTGCGAGTGGGTTACGTTGTGATACGAGAGAGGAATGTTGTGATACGAAGCTATTACGTTGTGATGCGGCTCGAGTGTTGTGTTGCGAGCGGGTTACGTTGTGATACGAGAGAGGAATCTTGCGATACGAAGCTATTACGTTGTGATGCGGCTCGAGTGTTGTGTTGCGAGTGGGTTACGTTGTGATACGAGAGAGGAATCTTGCGATACGAAGCTATTACGTTGTGATGCGAGCGTGTTCCGTTGTTGATGCGGATCAAGCATAATGACGTGGCAAGTGCTTTCCCTTCCCGCCACTCGCTTTTCTTATGCTTAGTCATCAATATTCACCCTGAAAAAGTGGCCTTAAGTTCTCAGGCCACTTTTTCACTTTTTCCGCTCTGCATTCAACTGCTCTTTGTTTTGTTTTATCAGCTTTTCAAAGTAAGAGAGTTCATTTTCTGCAGGTTCTGTTGTCACATTTGAAATTTCACTATCAACGCTGTGGCTATACTCGTACGGAACACTTTTCTCTACTTCTTTATTCTCGCTTTCTTCTTCACTCATTTCTTTCGTTTCGGACACTGTTCGTACTTCTGAAGACTCCTCTACTATTCGCTCATTTTCATTGGCTTCTTGCTCTTTAACTTCAACACAGTTTACAGCAACTAGGTCCTCTTCCCGAACTTCAGAACTATGAGAGATTTCGTTCGTAACTTCTTTAAATTCTCCATGTGCATGCTCTCCCTCCACCTCTGGAAGTTTCGAGCGTTCACTGTCCGCCTCTTCCCAATCAAACCGTTCGTTCACTTGAAGATCACCCTGTTGTTCAATACCATCTTTCACACAGGTCAATTCTGACAAGGACTCAAACCAATCCATAACTTCTTCAATAACTTTTTTATAGTCAGCTGAACCCTTTACTAATCCTAAATTGGGTTTATGGTAGAAACGAATTGGATGAAAGGGATATTTTTCGTCTGTCACTTGAAGAAGAAGTGTAATTCTTTCCACTTTTCCACTCTCTGATGTAGCACTTTGCTCATCACCTTTCAGGTCTGTTTGGTTTGAAGTGGACAGTACGTGGTCGTCTGCAAGGACAGAAACCGATTCGAGTAATTCAGCCTTATAACTGAATGTCTCATACGACATATTCTTCTGCGGTTTCTCCAGCAGTTCCCCTTCATGACTTTGAGCTCTCCACAAATATATCTGTTGCTTGTCCCCATCTAGCGAAACTTTCGCCAATGCATCTGCCGCAATAAATGTACGTAGTCTGGAAGAAGCCACTCCATTCAGTTGCAAGGATTGGAGCTTTTTGCGAAGCACTTCTACTTGTTTATCCTCGATCCTCTGTGCTTGTGCAAACAGTTTCATCGCTATCACGCAAGCAATTACAAGCAATAAAAAAGCCTTCAGACCATAGCCATTAAAAATTGCATGAATGAATAGTCCAGCCGCACCTAATGGAAGGAAGCAGCCTAAACACCCAAAGAAATTTGAAATTCTCCTAGCGATGGTTTTCCTCCCCTTTCCATAATATGAATTCTATTAACTGTACGGTTTGAATGGAGAGAAGTTTCATATTCCTTTCTCAAACGATACGATCCAATGGCCAGGCACCTAACTCCTCACCGTCTAATATACTACAGTGGAAGGAGTGTCAGTCATGCATTGGCAGCAAAAAGTTCACTATTTAACGGGACAGCCAGTCGGGGTTTCATTTCAGAACGGGCAAGGTACGTCAGGTGTATTATGCGGTTTCTCGGATGGTAAATTGCTACTTATCGAATACCTATACCATACGCAATTTGCTATGAAGCAGTACGATTTACGCACGATTCAAGATATCCATGGGTTTCCGCCATGTCCACATGAACAGCGTCTATATTGAATAAATAAACGAAAAAAAGTGAGAGGAACGGGAAATTCCTACTCACTTTTTTCATTTAATTCATACCTATCCCCTTCACTAGTAGCACGTTGTGGCATCCACTTAAAATCACTTCCTGCAGGATTTTGGAATACACGAAGTCCAAATTGACCCGCTACGGCAAATAGATGGTCAAAAATATCCGCTTGCACAGCCTCGTAGATTGTCCATTGCGTACTATTCGTAAAGGCATAGATTTCTAACGGCAGACCGTTTTCACTTGGAGCCAATTGACGAACCATCAACGTCATCTCCTGATGGATGCCAGGGTGTCGTTTCAAATATTCATGTACATAGACTCGAAATACGCCTATATTTGTAAGCGCACGCCCGTTGACCACATTTCTCCGATTGATGCTTTTGGTCGTATTGTATGTTTCAATTTCCAATTCACGTTCCGTAATGTAGTCGCTTAGAAAGTGAATTTCTCTTAAATGATCGAGCAATTCTTTCGAGCAAAATGCAATGCTTGACGTGTCAATATGCAGGGCACGTTTAATACGGCGCCCCCCGGATTCTTGCATCCCTCTCCAGTTAATGAACGAATCGGATATGAGCGCATAACTCGGTATCATCGTGACTGTCCGATCAAAATTACGGACCATGACCGTGTTTAATGAAATATCGATAACATCTCCGTCCGCCCCATATTTCGGCATTTCAATCCAGTCCCCGACTCGCACCATGTCATTCGCAGACAATTGAACCCCTGCAACGAGGCCTAATAATGAATCTTTGAACACTAACATGAACACGGCTGAGAGCGCACCGATTCCACTCAGCAAGATTAACGGACTTTCTCCTAGCAAATTAGCAATGACGAGGATGGTTCCGATGATGATAATCGTGATTTTCGCTACTTGGATATAGCCTTTAATTGGCTTCGTCTTTGCAATTTCATACGTTTGGTAAATATCATTGAACACTGTTAACAAGCGGTTCATCACACTAAACGCTACGATCATAATGTACGTGATTGCTAACGTTTCTATCGCCGTCCGATACGTCGGAAATGACGCAGCAAAGTAATAAATAATGATGGCAGGGACAAAATGCGATAACTTATGGAACACTTTTCGCTCTACTAATACATCATCCCATTTGTACTTATTTTTGCTGACAATATGCGTGATAAAGCGGATGACGACTTTTTTTGTAATGAAGTTTGCAATGACGCATAGAAGCGTAATGCAGGTAATAAGTATGATAAAAGCAACAGGATCAAGCCAAGGTGGCTCCACTCCATAGCTTGAAAGCTGATTACGAATAAAAACCACTTCTATTCCTCCTAAACTGATTTGACCAATAATTTTCTCTTATAGAATTGTAGCGCAGGAATGCCGTTTTTGTCTGTAAGATGACCTATTATTAGGGTGGATTTACTTGCTTTGGGCAATGGATGACTCGCTATGAAAATCAGGCATTCTTCTTTTTCAGAAACCCTTTCTATATACCATTAAGGATACGAGAATTTATACGATCTATTCATCTCCAAAGAAAGGACGAATGGATTCTTTTCTTGTTGCACAATGATATACATGTTTTCTTCGTATCCCATAGCATAGAAAGTTCGCACGTAACTGATAATGATTTTCAATTAATAGTTGACATTCCATTTTAATCTGATAAAATCAAGTTTGTAAGGTAACTGATAATGATTATCACTATTAATCAATATCAATTCCGAAAATCAGAAGATGGAAAAGGAGATAGTCAAGCATGAAGAAATGGTCTTTATTTACACTTGTTTTATCACTACTTTTTGTTCTAGCTGCATGCGGAACGAGCAGTGATAAAGATTCCAATACGAATGGAGCAACAGGAACAGATGCTGACAAACCAGCAACTGAAGAAACTACACCAGTTTCCATTAAGCATGAGCTAGATGAAGAAGAAGTTGTATTCGAGAAAACACCTGAGAAAGTTGTTGTCTTCGACTTTGGTGTATTAGATACATTAGATGAATTGAATATTCCAGTTGCGGGTCTTCCACAAGCAACGATTCCTCAGTACTTGGAAAAGTATAAGGGTGATGAATACGAGAATCTTGGAAGCTTGAAAGAACCTGATTTCGAAGCAATTCATGCAATGCAACCTGACGTCATTTTCATCTCTGCTCGTCAATCAGATCTATATGAAGAATTCAAGAAGATTGCTCCAACTGTATACATGGGTGTAGACTACACGAACTATATGGATTCATTTACAAGCAACATGGAAACAATCGGTAAACTTTTCGGTAAAGAAGATAAAGTGAAAGCTGAATTAGCTGAAGTGAACGCTTCTATTGAAGAGATTAAGGGAAAAGCAGCAGCTAAAGATGAAAAGACGTTAATTATTATGGGGAACGAAGAGAAAGTCAGCGCTTATGGACCAAGCTCTCGTTTCGGAATTATCCATGATGTTTTTGGATTCAAGCCTGCTGACGTAAACATTGAGAAATCTACACATGGTCAAAGCATTTCATTCGAATACGTAATGGAACAAAATCCTGACATCCTTTTCGTTATTGACCGCGATTCTGCATTTGATGCGAATGCAAGTGTAAAAAATGCGATTGAAAACGACATTGTCAAGAAAACGAACGCTTATAAAAATGGTAAAATCGTTTACTTAAACGGTGGCCCTTGGTACCTTGCAGGTGGCGGATTACAATCCATTAAAATCATGATTGAAGATGTAAAAGCTGGATTGTAAGACAATCTTTCTAACACGCAAAAACTTCTGGTTGTAGAAACTAGAAGTTTTTGCTTTTTTTGCGTTTTCCCCCTTTTATCAAGTTCCCCTCACAGACTTGTGATGCTAATTTAGCACGATTCACAAAATATTGTTATAGTATAGGTAACTGGTAAATCGTTAGGAGGAAATCAATGTTTAGTAAGCAAGCGATCGGACTCTTTTTTTGTCTACTTTGCTCAGGAATGTTGCTTGCATGCTCGAATGAGTCTGCAGCCCCTTCTGAGAAAAAAACTGTAGAGGCAGAAGAACCGAAAGATGATTTTGCAATAGCGGTGGAAAAGAAAAATGCTGAACTTGAAATGACACCATTAGAGCTTACAAGTTATGGCGATGAAGTTGGTGCTACCCTCTCACAGCCTAGCCACACAAACTTTGCAGTGAATGAAGTTGTGACGGTTGAAGGGAATGTGGAACAGTATGAACAGTTACAAGGTCAATATGTATGGATTAAGCTCCAGTATGATGGAGAGGCAAATACGGACAATACCATGGAGTATTATGCACCCATCACAGACGGGAAATTCAAACAAGATGTAACCTTATTTAATGGAGAAGGTGACTATCGGGTTACTGTACTTCTTCCTAGTAAAGACCGAGAGAATTACTATTATGATCTAGTAAAGTTCAATGTATATAATGTGAATCCTACCGTACAACGCGATATCACGTACACAGCATTCGCCCAAGATGCACATTTGACAATTGAACAACCTGCAAGTGGCTACGTGGAAGAAAACGAGGTCTTTACCGTTAAAGGCACAACTGCTATTGATCATGAAACGGTTATGATCGAGCTAAAGAAAGACGGTGAAGCTTGGAAACACGTCCTCCCTGTCAAGAATGGAGAGTTCCAATACGACATTCCGTTGTTTTACGGTAAAGGTGTACACAAACTAAACGTGTATGTACCAGACAAGGAAAGAGAGAACTATTACCAGGAAGGAACCATCCTCTATATTGAAAATACGTCCGATCTTGTGACTGAACCCATCACTTATACGACAACTTATGATGAAAGAGGAGTCGCGCTTGAATTTCCTACTTATGGCGGTCAAGAAACGGATCACACGTATCGGATTAAAGGAACCATTGACAAAGATGCTCCCTTCGCAAAAGAAACAACCCATCTATATATTACAACCAAAAAAGATGGAGACGAAGCACTTGCTGTTATTCCTGTAACGGATTACAAATTTGATGACGAGTTTTATTTGCGATTTGGACCAGGAACCTATGAAGTCATTGTGAGTGTACCAGAGATCAAAGAGAAAAACAGTGCCAAGTTCTACTATTACAACGTAGCTGAATTCTCTGTTGAAAGTACCGCCACAGAAGATCAACGTGATACATTACCATCTAGGGGTGTCCAGTCAGATTCCATCGATATACTCGCACTCGCAGATGAGCTCATGAAAGAGTCGATGTCGGATCGCGAAAAAGCGAAAGCCGTATATGAATATACTGCAAAGACGATTTCTTATGACGTGAATAAGATGAAGAATAATGAGTTTGAGTGGGACGATAGTGCATTAAAAGTGCTTGATTTAAAAACAGGGATTTGCCAAGATTATACGTATCTTGCAATTGCAATTCTACGGGCAGGTGGTATGGAAGCTAGATATATTGCAGGTACAGCGGGATCAGGTTTTAATTTTGCACGACATGCATGGGTGGAAGTGAAAGTTGACGGTGAATGGCTAACAATGGATCCTACATGGGGTGCTGGATACATTGACAAAGGCGAATTTGTAGCAAATTACACAGAAGACTTTTTTGATCCGAATGAAGAAGCGTTTAAAACGCACTCTCGTTCTGGAGTGGAATATTAGAATGTGTAAAGCACTACAATTATTGAGGATGTGCCAACCTCGAGGGCGTTTCTCTGCACTCATGAGTATTCACTAAAAAATTGACAAAATGCATGAGGGTTATTGACCTTCATGCATTTTTTATTAGCTTTCCTATGCGCCTTGCCAGTTCACTAAAACTAACTACAACTTAGCGCAAATACGGATTGTCCACCATCGGTCCAACCGTCGACATTGTTGTTAGCTGCTTTGCCATGTACGTCGGCGTATGCGGCATATCATTTTTTAACCACCAAATGATGACACCTAAATAAGCAGACGTAATGTAGGCAATTGAAATTTCCATCGGCACTTTAAATGTATGCTGATCATTAATCATATATTGAGCACCTTCCCTCACGAATGTCTCAATAATCCGTTTCACCGAGTCAATGAAATAGGGCACTTTTTCATGCGCCAGCATGATTTGATAAAACTGATTCCGTTCAATCATCTTCTCAAAAAGCCTCACAAATATTGGATGAGGATTATCACTGTCGTATTTGTACTCATAATCATTCACTTGAACACTTTTACGTAAATCCTCTAGCGCTTCATCCATCAGTTGCTCCAGCAATTGTTCCTTGTCGTAATAATGTAAATAAAATGTAGCACGATTTAATCGGGAACGTTCTGAAATTTCCCTTACCGTAATTTTTTTGTAATCCTTTTCTTCCAATAACGCCAATAGTGCTTCCTGAAACATCGCTTTCGTTCGTTGTACCCGTGGATCCACCTTTGTAGACACTTCTGCTCCCCCTGTCGATTATCCTTTCACTACTAGACATTTCCCATCAATTTGCCGACAACACAACATTAATCTGAAAAATGTTTATTGTCATAAAAGTATTGTTAGCTATAATTATACCTAACGACACGGTGTCAATAAAGTAAATTAATAAAATAGTCTTAGTTTTACACAGTCATTTTGTTGTTGGTTTCTTCAAACGATTTCCAAATGAATATGGGGGGTATTAAGTTGGTAATTAGAAAAAACGTAAAGTGGGACGTCGAAACTGATGTAATTGTGTTAGGAAGTGGCGGCGCAGCGTTAACGAGTGCGATTCTTGCACATGATCAAGGTGCTGAAGTACTCATTCTTGAGAAAGCGGACCAAATCGGGGGTACAACTGCTTTTTCTGGAGGGATTCCATGGATTCCGAACAATCGCTACATGAAAGAACTCGGTCTTGGTGATTCACATGAAGAAGCGAAAACGTACATTACGAAGTTAACAGGTGGTAAAGAGCCCGATCCTGAGCTCATTGATGTGTTCATCGAAAACGGTGCGAAAATGATCGACTATTTACATGAACATACACCTGTGAAGTTTGCGGTGCCTAAAGGATATGGAGACTACTACGCAGATTTGCCAGGTGGAAAGCAAGAAGGAAGATCGCTTGACCCTCTCCCGTTTCCGTTAAACGATCTCGGCGAGTGGGCAGATAAAATTAGAAGAAATCCGATTTTCCCACCTCTTACATTGGCAGAAGGCGGCGCAGTCGATCCGGCTGACATTGACTTCAATCTTGTCGCAACACGAATGGAAAACAACATTACAACGATGGGAAGAGCGTTGGCGGGTAGTCTCTTTAAAGGAGTGCTAGATCGTGGCATTCCTGCATTAACAAAAACACCTGGTAAAGAACTTGTCATGGATGATGAAGGAGCAGTCATTGGGGTTCGAGCGGAGACTGAAGAAGGTACTGATTTATTCATCGCCGCAAAGAAAGGTGTCGTCATTGCTTCAGGTGGTTTTGAATGGAACAAAGAACTTGTCCGTTCCTTCTTGAAAGGTGCCATTACACACCCTCAGTCCCCTTCTTATAATGAAGGCGACGGACTCATTATGGCAATGGAGGCGGGCGCAGCACTCGGCAACATGAGTGAAGCGTGGTGGTCACCTGCCTATGTGGATCCTACGATTGAATACGAAGGAAAAGTATACAACCAAATAGACAGTCAAGCGCGTGCAATGGCAAATTGCATTATGGTCAATAAACAAGCAAAGCGGTTTGTGAATGAAGGATCGACCTATATGGATCTTCCAAAATCATTTTACACATATGATCAAAACTCACAGTCACATCCGAACGACTCTTCTGTCTGGATGATCTTTGACCAACAATTGAAAGATCGTACGCTCATCGTCACGATGGCACCTGGAGAAGACGCTCCTGACTGGGTACCACAAGCAGCTAGCATCCGAGAGCTTGCAGAGAAAATTCAACTCGATCCCGACCGATTGGAAGCGACTGTTGACCGGTACAATCAACATGCCGTCAATCATGTAGATCCGGACTTTAACCGTGGTAGTCTCCATTTTGAGAAGTTTGCAACCGGCTTTAAAGGACCTGAAGCGATGATCGGACCCATTGAAAAAGGACCATTCTATGCGATTCCAGTACATGCGGGGTCACTAGGAACTAATGGAGGGCCACGTATTAATGAACATGGACAAGTGATTAGCCTCCGCGGAAATGTTATTCCAGGCTTGTATGCAGCTGGTAACGCAGCGATGGGTATCCTTGGAGGTGCTTACCCTGGTGCAGGCGGGACGATAGGACCAGCTTTAACATTCGGATATTTAGCCGGAAAGCACGTGGGTAATGTTGAAAGTAGAAGCATACACATTGAAGAGATCGTTTTAGCATAATAGAGGAGGAATTTAGAAATGCCTAGTGGTACACACGCACTTGAATTGGATTTACCGATTGAGAAGATATGGAACTTTGTCAGTGATATGAATCGATGGGCGCCGCTCGTTCCCGGCTACATTGAGCATGAAATTTTAAGTGACACGCAATCGACTTGGACGTTCAAAGGCGATATCGGCATCATGCAAAAAACCGTTAAGCTGAAGATCGACATTACAGAGTGGCAAGAGCCTTCGCTCGTAACGTTCAATTTGACAGGACTGAACGAAAACTTTGCAGGCAATGGTTTTTTCAAAGCAATTGCAGTATCTGAATCCAAAACCGAAATGATCGGAAACTTGGATATTACAGCAAAAGGCATGATGGGACCGATGATCAATACGATCTTGAAAAACTTTGTGCCGAAAACTGCTGAAGACTTAACAAAAGCGATTGCAGAGGAAATTGAAAACATTGAACTGAAAAAAGTGTAAGGCAGAACAAACCGGCAGCCCTCATTAAGAAGGCTTCCGGTTTGTTTACATTTTAATTCTCACTCATTGGTCGCTAATATACTTACAATTAGCTCTTCACGACTTCATCTCTCAAGAATATTTTTTCGTCAATTTTGAAGAAGTTTCTTGATCAACCTTCCACATTTTATCGGCTTCTTCCATGTTCGTCATTTCTTCTGTATGACTAAATTGCTCTTTGTACATAATTCTCGCCGCTTTTGGTGCTGCCCAAAATGTTGGTAATAGTATTAATGAAACTGGGATTGCTGTAACAACTATAAAAGATTGGATTGCATTAATCCCACCTTCACTGATCATTAATAGTACAATCGCTACCGCTCCCATGATGACCGCCCAAAATACTCGCATGCTTTTAGGTGGATGGCCATCTCCAGTAATGGCAACTGAAATGGTATACGCCATCGAATCACCTGTTGTTACAACGAATAGAATGGTCACTAACAAGAAAAGAGGCGCAATTAAGGCATCCAGCGGGAGTTGTTGAGTGATGGCTACCATTGCTGCCGGCATACCACCTGTACTTAATGCATTTGACACAACACCTGGATTACCCAATTCATAAAAAATACCTGTTCCACCAACGACAGTGAACCAAAATGCCGTGACAATCGGTGCTGTAACGGATACTGCCAAAACCAACTCTCGGATTGTACGTCCACGCGTAATGGTGGAGATAAAAATTGCCATCATTGGTCCATATCCGAGGAACCAGCCCCAAAAGAAGATTGTCCAGGAACCAAGCCAAGCAGAATCACCACGAAATGTACTCATTGCAAGAAACTCCTGGAGATGAACACCACTTGCAGAGATAAATGTATCAATAATAAATCCACCAGGTCCGATTACTAAAATGGCAACCATTAAAATAAGTGTTATGATGACATTTAAATTACTCAGGAATTGGATACCTTTCCGCAAACCAGTGACTGCTGAAATCGTAGCAATGACAACAACACTACTAATGATAAGGACTTGGGTTGTCAAGTTATTCGGCACTCCATATAGCGCTTCCATCCCATATGCAGCCTGCAGACCAAGGAAACCAATTGGACCGATCGTCCCTGCCGCAACGGCAATTATTGAAAACGCATCAATAATTGTGCCTAATGCACTTTTTCTCATAATCCTTTCACCTAGTAAAGGATAGAGCAAGGTACGCGGTTTTAATGGCATTCCTTTTTGGTAATGTGCATACATCAACACAATCGTTCCTAACGTTCCAAGAATTGACCAGGCAAGAAAGCCCCAATGTAAATACGATTGTGCAAACGCAGGAATTACTGCTTCTCTAGTTCCTGATTCAACACCTTCGAAAAGAGGTGGACGATCAAGGAAGTGATACATCGGTTCTGCTGCCGCCCAAAAAACTCCTCCACCCGCTAGCAATGTAGTCATAATCATAGCCAGCCACTTAAAGTAGCCAATTTCAGGTTTTTGTGCAGCCCCTAGACGTATCTTTCCATACTTCGAAAACGCTAAGAAAAGCGCAATGAGAAACGTACCTAACAACAATATCTGCCAAAATGCACCGAAATATTTTATTGAAAAAGCGAACGATTGATTCACCATGTTCGATACAAAATCAAGATTAATAAATGAAGCAATTACAAAAGCAACTAGAAGTCCCCCACTTATGAGTAGAACGGGCCGATCCGTTTTAGATTCGTATTTATTCAATGTAAAACCTCCTCGTCCACCATTTTGTAAACGCTTACCTTTTACGAAAGCGTGGAGAAATTATGCCACTTCCACAATGACATCAATTTCTACAGCTGCTCCGCGTGGCAACATCATACCTACCGCAGTTCGAGCGTGCGATCCAACTTCTTCACCAAACACCTCTACTAATAAATCAGAAGCACCATTCATCACTTTTGCCTGTCCTGTAAATTCAAATGCCGTGTTAATCATACCAAGCAATTTTACAAACTTCTTAACTTTTGATAGTTCTCCAACTTCTTCTTTAATGGTCGATAATGCAAATAGAATCGCCTGTCTGGAAGCCGCATAACCTTCTTCAATCGTTAGTGTATCGCCGACCTTACCAATTACGTCATATGAAAGGGATCCTGATAAAAACAATAGATTACCTGTACGCACACAGGAAATATAATTTCCTCCTTTTGCTCGTTTTTCTGGCAACTCTAAGCCAAGTTCCTTTAACTTATCCTCTGGTCTCATTGCTATCATCCTTATCATTAGAATAGTGAGTGTTGAATTTCATTTGTCGCATTCAACAGCTCAGATACATACGATTCCATCGTCTTCCGGTTCCATCTAAACAATGGTCCTGAGATAGATAATGATCCGATTACTCGTCCTTGTTGATCAAATACTGGAGCAGATAATGCCGCCACATTAGGCGTAATCTCTTCTTCGTTTGTTGCGTAACCAAGAATTCTAGTCTCTTCAAGTAATTCCTGTAAACGGCTACGTTCATCCTTTGGCAATGTGAGCAGAAGTCTCTCCTGCAATTCAGCTGACTGGAATGCCAAAATCGCTCGGCCACTTGCCCCAACATGGATTGGCATGCGCTTACCAATTCCAACAGACCGCTTAATTTCTTGCAAACTTTCATATTCTAGTACACAAATACGCATTTGGCCTGTCGGCATATAGAACCCAACTGTTTCTCCTGTGTCATGCCGTAACGACATAAGCCAAGGCTCAATGATTGGCGCAATTGGCATTTCACTCATGATTTTATTGGCATAATCTAAAAAGACTGTGCCTAATGAATACAATTTTGAACGCGGATCTTGAAATACCATACCTTCCATCTTCAACGTAGTGAGTAATCGATGAACGATTGTTGTAGACAATCCTAATCCTTTACTGATTTCACTAACGCCTTGTGGTCCTGACACATCATTTAAATAATTTATGACGGAAATTGCCCGTACAACCGTCGCTGAAACTTCTGGTGTTTTTTTCAAATGAACTTGCTCCTCTACAAATAATATAGATACTCGATTCTTTTTGAATATACTAACATATGCAGATTAGCAGAAAGAAGGGGAAAGACCAAGCTATCCCCTCTATTGAACTTAGTTACTGTTGATATAACGTGTTTTGTTCTGGCAATAGAACTCAACTGCTTCGCTTCCTAGTTCTTTGTACGTGCCCGTACTTGACTGCTTATATCCACCAAACGGAGCTTGGAAGAAAGTCCCTGTCGTTGTCATATTCACTTTCACAATTCCAGCTTGAATATCGTTTAACGCCCTGTTCATATATGTTAGATTCCTAGTACAAATAGCAGCCGACAAACCGTATGCCACATCATTTGCCACATCAATCGCCTCATCAATTGAGGAAATTTCAATAATGCTAATAACTGGACCAAATACTTCTTCCTGTGCAATCGTCATTGATGACTTCACGTTGCCGATTACTGTTGGTTCAACAAAGTATCCTTTTTCTGAACCTTCAAATTCAGGAATCCCGCCGCCAGTCAGTAGTTCTCCACCCTCGTCCACTGCTTTTTTAATTAAATCCAATGTAGATTGACGCTCACCTTCACTTACTTGAGGTCCCATCGTTACGTCTTTATCCATGCCATTTCCGACCTTAATCTCTTTCGATTTAGCCACTAATTTCTCTGTGAATTCTTGACGAATATCATTATGAACTAGTACTCTGCTCGTAGCGGTACATGCTTGACCAGTTTGTCCGTATCCTCCCGCAATCGCAAGTCCGACTGCCGCATCCACATCGGCGTCTTCCATCACAATTAATGGGTTTTTCCCGCCCATTTCAAGCAATACACGCTTCATATCCTTTGAAGCTTCTGTATAAATCAAGTTGCCTACACGATTGGATCCTGTAAATGTAATTGCTTTTACCGCAGGATGATGAATCATCTCCGTAACAAGGCGTCCAGGACCAACCAATTGGTTCACAACACCTGCTGGAACGCCTGCCCTCTCAATAATTTCCACAAATTTTTGTGCAGTTAAAGGGGTTTCAGACGATGCTTTCAGGACGACCGTATTACCACTTAAAATGGCAGGAGCAATCTTCCAAGCGGGAATTGATAACGGGAAATTCCAAGGGGTGACGACTAACACCACGCCTAGTGCTTCCTTATGTAATTCAATCTGAACACCCGGCATATCAGATTCAATAATCCTACCCGTCATTCGGCGTCCTTCACCAGCGTAAAACTTTACAATACCAGCTGCATAGTTAACTTCTTTTAATGCATCGGTAAATGTCTTGCCTTCTTCCTGTACAATAATTCGAGCAATGTCCTCCGCTTCTTCTTCCATAATTGCTGCTATTTTAAATAGGTATTCGCCTCTAGCAGGTGAGGGCGTCTTACTCCATTCAGGAAATGCCTGTTCAGCTGCTTCAATCGCTGCTTGCGCGTCCTTTTCAGTTGATTGTCGAACCGTCACGATTAGTTCATCGTGATTAGCAGGATTTCTAATTTCAAGCATATCTGACCCTGATGTTTCCACCCATTCACCATTAATGAAGTTCTTCAACACTTTTACATCACTTTTAACTGTCATCATTTTCAATCTCCTCCAGTTCGTAAATTCTCTTGTTACGCCATTTCTCCCGCTCCACGCAAACGTGATTGGTCTGTTGATTCTACAAGCATCCGCTTGCCTGTTTCATTTAGTTCAATCCAAAGTTCTTTATTAATTTCAGCCCCATTTTCCCAAGATGACTGCCATTTCTGTTCAAAATCATCACTCGTTGTGATGATGTAAGAGGGATCTATTGTTTGCTGAAAATTTTCTAGCAACTCATCAATTACACCAATAGAAGTAGTACCGAAAATACAAAACTCCGTATATTCATGTGGGAGATTCAGGGATTCATCACCCCGCAAACCTAGTTGTCTATTTATCCAATCCACGACATCTTCATTGTTCCGTTTATGAATCATGATCGGAAATGCATAGCTAGGAGATGAGAGTATCAACGATGAATGGCTTGGCAATTGATATAGAATGATACTTCCAATCTTTTTCTTAGCTAGATAAATCGCTTGCTGTGTCAGCACACGTGACGGTCTTGTATCAGTTACACAAACAGCAGCAACGTGTTGATCTTGCAATTGTGCGACTAAATAATCTGCACAAGCTTTGCCAAGTAGCATACCACTTTGCTTACCACCATCTATTTTCGTAACATGATTCCGTTCCGCCACAATTTTCAATTCATCCAACTGACTTTGCAAGTGCGACAATTCATCAGCTAATTGTTGTAAACCATATAATCCGAGGAATTCAGCATTTGCTACGGTTTCTGCACCTTCTTCTGCATACCCATACGGAACCCCACAAGCCTGGAAGATTTTTTTACAATGGGTGTATAGTTCTAAGTGAGAGACACGCATTTCTCCAACTCCTTCTCCGCCTTAAATCCTTCCGAAAAGAAACGGTACCAATTCCCTCCCATAATCTTCGAAACTTCATCATAGGTCATACCACGCGCGGCTAAACCTTGTGCGATATTCGGGAAATCCACTGGCGTTTGAAACCATGCCGGCCACTCCGGCCAACCAGGACTCGATTTAGAACCCGCGCCATAATCAATTTCATGAGTCCATCTTCCCATTCGCATCCAAGCAAGGAAGTCAACCGACATATTATGTGTTAAATCGGTGCCTATTCCGACGTGATCGACCCCCATAAACTCTACAGTTTGGGAAATCATGTCGCAGAATTCTTCTAATGTTGTACTTGCTCCGTTGATCAAGTGAGGGTACGCGCACACCCCTAGTACCCCTTTATTTTCACGTAAGGCAGCTAACACTTCTGCTGATTTGTTACGTTTCGTTGGATAGATCCAGTCTGGATTCGCATGCGTAATTGCAACAGGACGACTAGATAATGCTAATGTGTCTAATGAAGTCTTTGTACCGACATGCGACAAGTCAATGACCATTCCTACGCGGTTCATTTCCCTAATGACATTCTTACCGTATCTAGAGAGTCCTGGATCTACCTCTTCGTAGCAACTGCTTCCGATTAAGTTTTGATTGTTATAGGTAAGTTGCATGATTTTCACACCGAGTTCGTTAAACACCGACACTAAACCTAATTCATCCTCTAAGGCAGATGTATTCTGTGCGCCTAAAATAATACCGAGTTTCCCAACTGCTTTAGCCGTTTCAATGTCTTCTCCTGTCTTAACAGGCATGACCAAATCTTGATGTTCTTCAAAGAAGCGATGCCAGCCTGCCACTTTACTTAATGTCTCACGCGCATTTTCCCATAATCCACAACAAGCGTGTACACAAGTCACACCACCTTTTTGTAGCATAAGGACAAAATCGCGGTCCCAATTACTTAATTCTAATGCATCAATAATCATCATATCTTTCGTATCTATCATCATTTGACCTCCTCTAAATTTGGTAAATTTGGATAGAACCAATCATCTGTAAAAGTCGAGCTACCTATTTCTTCTACTAATGGAGCCCCCTGAAATAGTGTAATTCTAACCCATCGATTCGATTTAGGATCAAACCGCTCCGCCCCAAAAATAGCTAACTTGCAGCGCAATAAATAGACTGGCAATAAATCTGCTCCCGTTAAATTCGTTTGAACCTCACTGTAAGTTAAGCCCTCCAATGATTGAATACGTCTTACAATCCCTCTTAACTCGGGCTTTTTCAGCAAGAATGAAGCTACGGATTGCTCACCATGACAAGATTCAATCTCAACAGCAAGTTGTTGCACCTGCTCAGCTATGTTCATGGGCATTGCAAGTTCATCGCCTGGGTCTATCCCCCGTTCTCCGATACGAGGCTCCTCTTTCTCTACAGATCTATACCAAAAGTAATGTCGAGCCTCTGGAGTATTAAAGTCATATTGAAAAGCCCAACCATATTGCTTTTTTAGTATTGATTGCAAACGATTAATCGACATTTCAGGCACTAAAAAGATTTGATCATCCACATTTGTTTGGCTTTCCAAATCTTCAATCACTTTTGGATACAGTTCAATTAGTTGAGAGTTTACAAGTTCTTGCGCTTCAACCGAAAAATGATTTTGTACCTCCTCAACAAACTTTCTCCAGCTTTGACTTGTTCCCTGTCCAGCTTGTAGAACCCTTACAAAAATTTGTTCTGCAAGTTTAGAAATCTGTTTGACTTCTTTCGCTAAGTCCCGTGGATTTTCAAACAGCTCCAGCTCAGGGATAGGTGCATTGATTAAATAAGAATAGGTACGTTTTAGGTTATCGATAAAGCGTTTACAATCTTCTGAGGAAGGCTGTTGTTGCTTCGCACGTGCCAATGCAACTTCTCGAATCCAAATCCACTGATGCAGCAATTTAGGGTGTGAAATTAAAAATGGCACCATGCCTAAACCAGTCGCATTACCCGTTCCTAACAGTTTCTTTACTTCAGGCTGCAATTTAACAGCGCGCGGATTTCGCTTACTTGCGATGTGTTCGACCATTTCAAAACTGAAGTGCCGTAGCATATAAACCGCAAACATCTGGGCTTGAAACGCTCCACTAAACGTATGATTGTCTTTCAATTTTTCATAAGGAGCAATTCCGAATTTGCCATTCCCATATACTGCAGTTGTCCTGAAGAGATAGCCAATTTCATAAATAAAATTCAAGTCAGGTTGCTCACCATTTGAGAGCGCTTCCACGACATGGTTAAAAACTCGTTCACTTTTATTCGCTCTTGACCAGACGAGATCTGTCACATCCCCTCGTCCCATTTCTTGCTTCGGTAGTTCCTGTCTCATTTTTTTCAGTTTTAGTTCAGAAATAGTTCCTTCACAAAGGGCAAAAGTTACGTCCCATTTTTCGGAAATGACACGATCGCTTCGATTTTCATCACTAATTTCCCGCGACAATGCAACAAACGTATAATGGCCTTGTGGGGTAGTAATTGTATAAAGTGCTTCACCATAACCATCGTTATCTAAATTAAATGCCGTGCGTTCTATTTTCCAATTTTCTCTCATCAATTTGCGTAGCATAATACGTAAAAAGCTGAGACTAGATGAGCGCATTGCTCCAAGTCTTTGGATTTGCATTACTTCAGAAGCGGATCTTAGTACATCACAATCGTTTATCGCATGGTTGACCATCCTAAACATCCTCCATTCTTCTACCCCAACATTATTACGATTATCGGAAAGCGTTTCCGAATTTATAGTTTTATCTTAAACCCGTAAAAATTCTCTGTCAATAGATTTGTTTAGAAAAAACAGAACCCATTAAACCTTCTAAAGTTTTGTAGGTTTTTGTAGTTTCGAATAATCCACCTAATTAGCCATCACTCTCTACTCGTTGAAGTACTGTATGAACGCATTTGACAAAAAAACAAGAGGCAAAACTCTACATAGACCGTGCCTCTGCGCTCCAAAAGGCACGCTTTCCGCGGGGCGCGCTTGAGCCTCCTCGTTCGCGTCGCTTCGCTTTGCTTCCTGCGGGGTCTCAACATTCGCGCTACAGTCCCGCAGGAGTCGGCCTTTCTCCGCTCCGATCCACTCATGAATATGAAAAAGAAACTTGTTAAAGCAGAAAAAAATGCATACCGGCGAATTTTGCCTTCATGCATTTTTTTATGTTTTATCACAACCTCTTTTAAGTAGACACTATTCACCTAGCCTTAATACGGTGCAATGAAAACCGCGTCTTCAGAGAAACGGGAAACGTGTGCCTCCCCCTCCTCTATCCATTTTTCGCTATACGGGATGGGAGCATCTGGATCATCCGGTTTTTGGAACTGATCCAACCCGACAGCTGCCAGTACAGGGCTATCATCATCATCCAAGCCAATGTTCAACACATGTCGAATGATGAACGGTTTCCCGAACTCAATCATGGCCGAATCTTCGTCAAGCATCCCATCAATGACGTCAAACGGTACACGTAAATAGATGGAGTCATCTCCATTTTGATGAAGAATCGTATCAAAATAGCCTTTGTCAAAATCCCAGTTCCCACCCATTTGTAAACCATGCTCCCCTAACACGGTGCACGCGTCACCAAACAATGCTTTTTTCCCTGGCATGGATGTTTTCAGTTCAATCATGTTCATTCCTCATTTCTGTTATTTAGTTACTGCCATTTGAAGTCATCACTAAGTTACAAGAATGTGCTTTCTTCAAATTTCAAATAACGAATAGCTGCCAGCCTCATCGAAATCCGTCACTTGCATCACTCGATCTGAGAATCCCTCAACGGCAGTTAACTTTGTTCCCATTAGAAGTGACAACACTTGAACATTCTTTTCACTTTTCTTATCAATAAAACGTTGTAAAAAATCCTCACTTACATCGTTTTCTCCATCCGTTACGAAAAGAATATCTGCACGTGAAAATTCACTTTCTGCAAGAACTGCTAGTGCATGCTCAAGTGCTAATGAATAGTCCGTACCGCCTCCTAGATACGTTTCTGCCATATGAATTAACTGTCGGGCGGTCATCCGGCCTTTTTTGAAAGTAAATCTTTGGACCTCAGTTGAAAACAAGAGGACACATAAGTCACGGTTCTGTTTTTTAGCAATCGATAAGAGAGCAATGACGAATCCCTTCGCCTGTGTATCCAACTCACTCATACTGCCAGACTGATCAAAACAAAAAACAATGGGACCTCTCCCCGTATCATCTCGCTTTTTTTGGTCGTATTGCATTGTCTCTCCTTCAGCAAACTTCCGGAGAAACGCTTTTTTCGCCACGGGATGTTTATACATGCCGAGTTCTGCTGGAAGTAATCGTTCCACGTCTTTGCCTTGTACGACCCCTCTCCGTTCTGCAGCATCGATATACGTTGTATGGCTTTTCTTTTGTGCAATGCGCGTAAAATGGCCAGCCCATTCTGCAATGTTTTTCATTTGCAGATCGGTTGCAATTTTTTCAGCAATCATCAGCTTTTCACGAAGTGGCACTTTTTTTAGCTCCGCATCACCTTTGCCAACACCGGATCCGCCCATTAAAGAAACAAGACTTTCTTTTGTATGGAGCGCTTCATCCATTGCTTCTCCAATTCGATTCGCAAATCGTTGAGGGTTCAGTTCGATAGCCAATTCCAGTTTTTCATTAAAAACAATCGGTTCCTCTTCAAATCCATCTTCTATTTCTTCTATTTCCGATTCAGTTTCGTCCGATACTTCGGCTTGTCCATTTTTTACAGATACACCTTGCAAGCCACCTTCTCTATTTGCCGCCAGTTCTTCCGCCAACCACTGATTAAGTTTTTCTCCCATGATTTCCGTAAAGATAGCAGCCGTAAGAATATTCAATTTCGTATACATTCTAAAACGTTCAAACTGTTCATGACGCATTACTTGTTTCATAATTGTACGGTTAATATCTAAATCTCTATCCAACCTGCTTCGAACAATCATCGGTTTCATCTTATAGAAGGAAGCCCAAATGTCTTGCAACAAAGGCTCAATCGTCGGCAAGTCTGATGCATCCCGAATTCGTTGTAAACCTTCGGACATTTCAAAAACGCCTTGGAAACGCCTTTTCTCAAATGTATCCGTCTTTAGGACCGAGCGCTGATCTCGAATGATTTTGCTAGTTCGCATGCAGCTCGCCTCCTTTTACATTCTAAAGAACACACCCTCTGTCTCATTTTGCTCACTTGTACTGTCAACTGTCCCATCAGTATACTGTTCATCCACTCTGCTATTTTCAACTTCCTTCGATAAGCTTGTTAGCTTGTTCGATAACTCGATAATCTTAGTTGCTTCAGCTGGTTCATCCTCTTTTAATTGTTCTAATTCTCCAACGAGCACTTTCAACTTTTCCATCGCTTCCATCCCCGCTTCAGCTGAATGGTCCCTCACTGCCATGTCATAAATTTCTTCCGCTTCCCTTTCAATAGTTGCGAGCGTCCGTTCTACTGAATGAGTTGTATAACGCCGAATCACGTTACAGACCGTTTCTTTCTGATCGAGCGTCTCCCACAATGCATTTTCTAAAATTGACAAGTCACCTAGTTGGACATGATTCCGCTGATGAAGAACCGCTTTCGCTTTTAACACACAGAGCGCTTGCTTGAATCGTCGATCAGAAGGTCGAATTCCTTCGTCAAACAACGCCTGCCGAATCGTAACTAACGTTTCAAACACTTCGTCCGGCACGTGAACATTGTCTGTAAGCTCTTGCAGCTGGTACAACTCCTTCAAATCCATCGAAGGCAATTCCTCCATCTTCCCCTCGCTTTTCAGCATCGAAAGGAAATTCTGTTCATCTTCAATGTAGGAGATTTCATAGCGTAGAAAAAACCGATCGAACAACGCTTCTAGCCCTTCCCCTTCTTCCGGGTACTCATTGGAAGCCCCAATGACAGAAATGAGTGGCGTCTCCACAGGGGCGTCACCGTTGTAGAAAAGACGTTCATTGATGAGTGTCAATAAACTGTTTAAGATCGCTGAATTGGCCTTAAAAATTTCATCTAAAAACACCAAATCTGCTTCAGGCATTTTATTTCTAGTATTGCGCTTGTAAACACCCACTTCCAGCTCCTTTAACGACAACGGTCCAAATACTTCTTCGGGTGTACTAAACGGCGTTAGTAGCCATTGAAAATAGTTCGTCCCGTCTATGATTTTCGCAAGCTCTGTCGATAAAGCAGATTTCGCTGTTCCGGCAGGTCCAATCATTAATAGATGCTGTCGTGCTAACAATGCCAATAAAATCCCTTCCACTTCATGTTCCCGTTCATAAAACTTGGCATTCAGTGACTGTTTTATCTCTTCCAACTTCCTTAAATTTGGATCCATGTCACACAACCTTTCTTAAATACCAACTCTTTTATACCAAGCGTGCATCACTATACTTCAAGCAAAGAGTGTCTGTTTGTTCTTTCGTACCCTCTTTCGGCTTGTTTCACTCTTAATTGTTTAATGTTTTTAAGATAAAATTATACAAAGGTTGTACAAGTGTTTCATATCGTTTATCAAACAAAAAACCCTTTCCCTGATGTAGGAAAGAGTTTATCTGTTTACTATGCAATTAAAACACTATTTACACGAGCAACCTTCCACGAAAACCTCTTGCAGCATAATAAGAATCTGCGCCATTATGGTAGACAAAAACCGTTTCGTAACGGTAATCGCAAAACAATGCGCCTCCTAGTTTACGAATATCCGGTGGCGTCTGAATCCAACTGGACGTCTTTTTGTCGACATGCTCGATTTGTTGCAACATCCGATACTGTTGCTCATCGACTACTTCAATCCCCATCTCAGCCGCCATCGCCATTGCGCTATTTTCCGGCTTGTTTTTCTTCCGCTTTTCAAGCGCTTCTTGATCGTAACAAACGCTTCTCCGTCCTGCTGGGCTTTCAGGTGAACAGTCACAGAAAATATATGCATCTTGAACTTTGTCGAACCCTATTACATCAGGTTCTCCACCGGTTCTCTCCATTTCATGTAGTGACCATAGTTTTTCGGGCATGTTCTCTAACTTAGTTTGAACATCTGCCCATAACAAGTCTTGGTGGCGGTGAATATTAGTTTCGAAACGGTCTTGCAGAGTAGTCAATAGTTCATCACGTTGTTCAGTAGATAGTGTTTGACCCGCCGCTTTATTCGCCATATGAATGACCCCTTTTAATATATTGTATAGCTCTGATTATACATTATGAACAGGGAAGATACTCACTAAGCATGTTGTTCGAAAGGTTAGGCGTAGTGCACTTTGTTTAATTGCTTGCAAACAAGCTATGGTATGATGGAATGAAATGATTACATTGTTCGGAGGAAATTATGAAAAAAGTCGCTATCATCCAAGACCTGTCTTCGTTTGGTAAATGCTCCTTAACTGCCGCGATTCCTGTACTATCCGTGATGGGGGTACAAGCCGTACCTTTACCGACGGCGATCTTTTCAGCACAAACAGGTTACCCTAGTTATTTCAGTGAAGACTTAACAACGAAAATGCCATATTTTCAACAAGAGTGGGACAAGCTTCAAGTGACATTTGACGGGATACATACAGGCTATATTACAGGGAAAGATCAAGTACAACATATCCTTCAATTTCTCGATAGGTTTAAGAGCGAAAATACACTTTTACTTGTGGATCCAGTCATGGGAGATATGGGAGAAGCTTATACAAACTTTGATGAAGAATTGTTGCAACAAATGCGCGAACTTGTCACTCGGGCAGATGTCATTACACCGAATCTAACAGAATGCTGCTTGCTAACAGGCTACTCCTATGAAAGACTCAACCGATACGCCGATAAATTGGACTATTTACAAGCTGTCCAAGAAGCCGGCCTTCAGTTGCAACAGATGACGGATGCACATATTATCATTACAGGTGTTAGTGCTCCGAACGCACAGTCAGCGGACGCAAGTATCGGGAACATGTACATGAACGGCGAGTCGTCCGCCTTCAGTCTCGTTCCGTATAACGGTAAAAGCTATTCAGGCACCGGAGATTTGTTTGCATCTGTGATAATGGGGAGTCTGATGAGAGGAGAAGACATGACAACAGCAATCCAGCTTGCTGAAACGTTTTTGTCTGCAGCGATACGAGATACGGATGTGGAGGGCGTCCCGGCTGTGGAAGGGATTAACTTTGAAAGGTATTTGCTGATGTTGTTGTGAGTATCTGATTGTCTTCGATGATAAAAACACATCTAGATGCCATCGCTAAGTAAAGCGGTGGCATTATTTATGCCTAGTATCTTACCTCCTTCATAACTATGAGTGCCATGTAGAACTTAGAAGAGCCCATTCTAATGTTGAACTTGAATTAATTGATCATAACTAGGGAATCTTAACAAAACGGAAGGAGGAGATAAAATGAAGATGAATAAGTACCTTCTAGCAATTATGACAACCATGTTATCAGCAGGTTTGTTATTCGGTTGCAACGGTGTAGACGAAGATGAGCCAGATCCATCAGAAGAACCCTCAGAGCAACGAGAAGACAACTCGCAATAAAACATAACCAACTTGATGGTTGGGGAATTTCTATTAAAATTCTCCAATCATCGATTGTTATCCTCCTCTGTGTTACCAATCTTTCTGCTTCACTTACATGTTTAGACACCTATCTTATTTTCTAAAACTTCGAAAGCACTCTTCCTCTCCGATTCCCTCCGTCAAAAGTCGTAGAAAAGTTCAAGCTTTTCTACGAGGTGAACCAGAATTCTCGTAGATATACTTTAAGTAGCAAGAGATAAAGGAGAGTATATCATATGAAAAATAAAGTAGTACTGATTACAGGAGCATCTAGAGGTTTAGGAAGGGCGTTAACAATCGCGTTTGCAAAGGAAGGCGCAAAACTCGCAATTTGTGCGAGATCTGAGGAAAGTTTGCAGATGGTAAGAAAAGAAGCCGAGGCTTTCGGCGTAGATGTGTTGGCCATTACGGCTGATGTATCGAATGCTAGGGATGTGGAACGGTTTGTCGCAACAACAGAGAGTGCCTTCGGTCAGATTGATGTATTGATTAATAACGCTTCGATTCTAGGGCCAAGTCCGATGCCTATGCTTCTTGACTATCCTGAAGAAGATTTTGCAGAGGTAGTAAAGGTGAATGTCAATTCCACTTTTTTAGTAACGAGAAGAGTGATTCCAGGCATGCTTGAGCGAAACAACGGGTCAATTATTAATGTAACTTCCGAAGCGGGCAATACGGGTTATGCGGGCTGGGGAGCCTATGGTATCTCGAAATTCGCGATTGAAGGTCTTACCGAAACATGGGCAGATGAGTTAAGCGAGACAAATGTACGGGTAAACATGGTAGACCCTGGAGAGATGAATACAGAAATGCATCGTTTAGCGGTGCCTGATTGCGATTATCCTTTAGCAGAACCAGAAGATGTCGTGGATGTTTTTCTATACTTGGCATCCGCTACTTCTGAAGAAATAAGCGGAAAACGTTTTGAAGCACAATCAGAAGGTGAATCTTAATGGCCGTTCAATCACTAGATTTTCACCTTCCTGTTGAACTAAATGCTTCACATCCCCCAGAAAAAAGAGGTTTACGAAGAGATCATGTAAGGATGATGGTACTCGATCGGACAACAGGTGAAGTTCGCCATGACCGATTCAATCATTTACCGAACTATCTTCAATCTGGTGATCTAGTCATTCTAAATAATAGCCGCACGATACCTGCCGTGTTAAAAGGAACGTGGATAAGGAACTCAACAGAACTGGCAGCACAAATTGAAGTTCGTTTGGCAAGACGTCGGACTGAAGATACATGGGATGCGTTACTCATCGCAAACTCCGTTAACATAGGCGATAACATACAGTTTTCATCTGAGTTATCGGCCACCGTTGTCGCCAACAAGGAGCATTCGCCATTAAAAACCATTCAGTTTTCAAAGAAAGGAACGGATTTATTCCATGATATCTATTTTCTCGGCGAACCGATACGCTACGAATATATTAACGAGCCATGGGCATTAGATTGCTATCAAACCGTATTTGGCAGTCATCCGGGCTCCGTCGAAATGCCATCCGCTGGTAGAGCCTTTAGCTGGGAACTCCTCTTTGCGTTAATGCAAGGTGGTGTCCAGATTGATTATATCCAACTGCATACTGGATTGAGCTACTTACTCGATGACGAGTACGAATCAACACCAGAAGATCAACCTGAAGAATATTACATTTCCGAACGCACAATGCAAAGGATTCTCGAAACGAAAGCCTCTGGAAAACGAATTGTTGCAGTAGGTACAACGGTCGTTCGTGCTCTTGAGACTGTTGCGCATAATAACGTACTTTCCGGCACAACAAATCTTTACATCAATCACCATACTCCGTTGAAAATAGTGGACGGAATGATTACGGGTCTCCACGAGCCAAAAGCTAGTCACTTAGAAATGCTCACTGCTTTTGTATCGGAACAGCATTTACGATGTGCCTATAACGAAGCGATAACATCTCGCTACCTCTGGCATGAATTCGGGGATATGAATTTGATTATTTGATTATTTGATTGAACTTAAAAGGAGGCGCCTATGCGTTTTCATCATGTCGGGTTAGAAGTTACGAATCTCGAAAAATCTATGGCATTTTATCAACAGCTTCTCAATCTTGAAATTGAAACCCGCTTCTCTTTTATGAATGAGGACATTGTTTTTCTAGGCTCGAAGGATTACAGGCTAGAGTTAATTGAATCGCAAGAAGACGTGAGAACAGTTCATATTTGTTTTGAGGTACCCAATCTTCACGAAGTAATGAACCAATTTCATCGTACTCAAAAGCTGGAAGGTCCTTATGAGCTGGAAAACGGGTGGCAAACTGTCTTTTACGAGGGACCAAATCGAGAAATCATCGAGTTCATTCAAATTGGAAATACGCTATAATAACTTATAAGTAAACAATGCTGGAGGGACTTGAGATGTCCGGAGATGCTAAGTATGAAGAGTTAACCATTTTAAAAGAAATTGCAGAACTATTAAATGAAGGTACGGATACGACAACGATTCTCTCTGGCGTTTTAAAAAAACTTCTTCACGTAACCGGACTACAGACAGGTTGGATTTTTTTGGTAAATGAACATGGTATGCAACAACTTGTAGCGGATGTTGCTCTACCACCTGCTTTAGCCAACAACAACAAACAAAGAATGTGTCAGGGTGATTGCTGGTGTGTAAGCAAATACAACAATAACACATTGAAGAAAGCTACTAATATTATCGAATGTAAACGAATCGAGGATGCCTTAGCAGATGCGGCTGGCAACACTTGCGGGCTTACCCATCATGCAACTGTTCCGCTACGCGCTGGAGAGGAACAGTTTGGCATCTTAAATGTCGCTTCTCCTAACAAAACACATTTTCAAAAGAATGAGCTTGCTTTACTTGAAGCGGTCGCTTTCCAAATAGGGACCGCCTTAAAGCGCATAAAGCTTACAAACCGGGAACAAGAGATTGCCCTGATTTCCGAGCGCAATCGATTGGCAAGAGATCTTCATGATTCCGTTAACCAGCTTCTATTCTCCCTTAGCCTTACTGCAAGAGCAGGTGTTGAAATGACAACAGTGGATGAGGTAAAGCAAACATTCAGCTATATACAAGATTTAAGCCAAGAGGCACTAGGGGAAATGCGAGCACTCATCTGGCAATTAAAACCACAAGGACTCGAAAATGGCTTAGTAAGTGCACTGAGTAGTTATGCAGAAATGATTGGCCTGTCCATTCAAGCAAAAATGTCAGGAGCAGTAAGTCTTCATAGTAAAGTCGAAGAAGCACTGTGGCGAATCGGTCAAGAGGCGCTAGCTAACTGTAAAAAACATGCTAATACAAATGACGTAGCTCTTTCTTTATATGCTGAAGAAAATCAAGTAGTGATGAGCATTAAAGATGCAGGATGCGGCTTCCGTTATGAGGAGAACTCTTTTATTCTATCATTAGGCTTACGAAATATGAAAACCCGTACTGAAGCATTAAATGGCCGTTTCCAGTTAACAAGCAGGCTCGGGAGCGGGACAGAAATTCAAATTGTGATTCCGCTTTAAGTGAAAGATTCTCTGATTTCGTCTGAAGGAGGTAAAACTAGTGAGTATACGTGTATTGATCGTTGATGACCATCATGTCGTCCGAAAAGGACTTGTATTCTTTTTTCGAACTCAACAGGATCTCGACATTGTAGGTGAAGCCTCCAATGGAAAAGAAGCGGTACAACTTGCCTATTCATTAAAACCAGACATTATTTTAATGGATTTAGTCATGCCCGAGATGGATGGAATTGTGGCAACAAAAATCATCAAAAAAGAGCATCCTGAGATAAAAATTATGATTTTAACGAGTTTTTCCGATCAAGATCATGTCATCCCTGCACTGGAAGCTGGTGCCGCTGGGTTCCAATTAAAAGATATTCAACCTGATGAGCTCGTAACTGTTTTGAAAAAAATGATGAACGGGGAAAATCAATTGCACCCGAAAGCGACATCACATGTCGTTAATAACTTCTCCAATAAAATATTAGTGGATGCCTTAACCAAAAGAGAGCTGGATGTATTAAAAGAAATTGCAAAGGGAAAAAGCAACAAAGAAATCGCCTCTTCCCTGTTCATTACCGAAAAAACCGTCAAAACTCATGTCTCTAGCATATTGGCTAAACTGGGACTTGCCGACCGGACCCAAGCAGCGCTATATGCGGTTAAACATAGGTTACAATGAGATTGATAATGTAATTAGAACATACACGATGCAACAATGTTAAGACTGCTTTCGATAGGTCACGTAACTATACGTAATGAAAGGGGTAAAAGTCTTTGTCTTTACTAACTGCAAACTCCCAATACATAAGATCCGTACAATTAAAACGAGAACAGATTAAGCATGGGAAATTCCCGTTCACCCTTCCCTTCATCAAGAACATGTACGAACTCCCCCTTCATCCGAACATCACCTATATTATTGGAGAAAATGGCATGGGCAAGTCAACACTTCTTGAAGGGATCGCAATTGCATATGGTTTCAACCCTGAAGGCGGAACGATGAATTTCAATTTTTCTAGTTATGACTCACATTCGGAGCTCGATGAGCACCTTCGTCTTGTAAAGGGGACGGAACGTGCAAGGGATCATTTTTTCTTCAGAGCCGAGACGTTTTATAATGTAGCAACTTCCATCGAAGAACTGGACAAAGAGCCAGTACGTGGTCCCAAAATTATCGATTCTTTTGGAGGCTTGTCACTGCACGAGCAATCCCATGGAGAATCGTTCTTCGCTGTATTCAGAGAGCGTTTTAGAGGGAAAGGACTGTATATTTTGGACGAACCGGAAGCAGCACTTTCCCCACTGCGCCAACTGTCATTACTTTCCCGTATCGACCAGCTCGTCAAGGATGGATCCCAGTTCATCATCTCCACCCACTCACCAATCGTCATGGCACATCCGCTTTCAACCATTATGCAAATCACCGAAGATGGAGTGTACGAAACAACATTGGAAGAAACGGAACACTACTCGATCATGAAGCAATTCTTCGAGAACCGTGACCGTATGTTACATCACCTGTTTGAAGAATAAATCATCACTATCTCACTCACAATAATATATATTTGTTACAATATATGTAATACTACAAATAACAATAGAGTGGAGTGTGAATACTATAGAAAAACGTTTTGAGGTGAGTTTAAAAAATCCCGTACTTCGAACATGGCTAATTATTATGCTTCCTTCGTTCGTAGTTGCCTCTTTACTTTTGTTTTTGACCGATATTCCTGGGGTCTATATTACTTTGACGTACACTACAGGGACTTGGCTGGTTTTCTTTATTTGGCTTACCTTTTATAAGAGTAAAATCAAAAGATTGAATGCTAAGCAAGTATCTTGAAAGAAATGCCTAGCAAAATTGAAAAAGAACGGATCCCTATACAGACATTGGATCCGTTCTTTTTTATTCATGTAAAACGTCTTACGCTTGTCAGGATTGACCAAGCGCTTCCGCTTTGTGTGAAGGTGCCTGTGCCAGAAACATTTATGTTAATTCAATTAATTTGTATGTATATGCAACTGTAGTGAATTAACTGAATTCAACCTTGCACAGGCACTGATTTTAATGACTAAGTTCATTTGCAATTATCATTGATTGTAAGAGGTTGTGGAGTGAGCACAAAAGATGTCAGCTTCTCAGCCCACGTCCTTTTTCAATCAGATACCAATTGATTGCATAAAGAGAAATGACAAAGACAAATGAAATGAGAACAGAGAATACAATCGGAACGTCGGTTACACCAAGAATCCCAAATCGGAATCCTGATATCATATAAACAATCGGGTTGAACTGTGATACTAGCTGCCAAAACGGAGGAAGCATCGAGATTGCAAAAAACACGCCGCCTAAATAGGTCAACGGCTGAAGAATAAACGTAGGAACAATCGACACGTCGTCAAATGATTTTGCAAAAATACCGTTTAACAGTCCTGCCAAAGAGAACAAAATAGAAGTCATCAAAAGCGTCAAGACGACAATGCCCCATGAGTAGACTTGCAACGGAACAAAAAACAGAGAAATAATCGTGACCAGTATACCCACCAAGATACTTCTTCCCATTCCTCCAATCACAAAGCCCCAGATAATAATATGAGTCGGTACAGGGGCAACTAATAGTTCTTCAATGTTCTTTTGAAACTTTTGTGAAAAAAATGAGGACGAGACATTTGAGTAGGAACTCGTGATGACTGACATCATGATCAATCCCGGGACTATAAACTCCATGTAGGAGAATCCTTCCATCTCGCCAATCCGTTTACCAATCAAATTCCCGAAAATGATAAAGTACAAGGAAGTTGTAATGACCGGCGGGACCAATGTTTGGACCCATATCCTGAGATAGCGGTTCGTTTCTTTGACTGACAAGCCTTTTAATGCTGTAAAATATAGTTTAAACATGTGTATCCCCCACTGCCGTTTCTTCTGTAAGTTTTAAAAATAACTCTTCTAATCGATTAGACTTGTTGCGCATGGACAACACTTTAATTCCTTGTTCTGTCAATTGGCTAAATACTTCGTTGATCCCTTGATCACGCGCTACCTCCACAGAAAGTGATCCTTCGTCCAAGAGTTCACTTTTATAGCCTTTGATTACCGGCACCCGTCCGGAAGATTCGATATCTAAAATAATGGTTTCATACTGGAGTTTAGCCAGCAATGATTTCATACTGGTATCTTCAATCAGCTGTCCATTTTGAATAATACCAATGTTGCGGCACAACATCTCCGCTTCTTCCAAGTAATGCGTTGTCAGAATAATCGTCGTGCCGTTTTCATTCAACTCTTTCAAAAACGTCCACATTTCTCGTCTCAATTCAATGTCCACACCGGCCGTCGGCTCATCCAGAATGAGTAGACGCGGTTCATGCATCAAGGCGCGTGAAATCATTAGACGACGTTTCATCCCTCCAGAAAGCATCCGTGATTGTACATTTCTTTTCTCCCATAAATCTGACTGCTTCAAGTACTTTTCGCTGCGCTTCAATGCCTCTTTCCTTGGCACGCCATAATATCCCGCCTGGTTCAACACAATCTGCTGGACCGTTTCAAAAGGACTAAAGTTGAACTCTTGAGGAACCAGACCGATCTGCAGCTTGACCTGCATTAAGTGCGTGTCCATATCATAGCCGAAGACATGAACTTTTCCTGATGTCTTATTGACGAGGGATGTCACAATCCCGATCGTCGTAGATTTGCCGGCTCCGTTAGGCCCCAAGAGAGCGTAGAAGTCTCCTTCCTCTACTTTCAAATCGATGCCACGCAAAGCCTCGACACCGCCCGTATAGACTTTTTTTAGTTCTTTTATTTCTATTGCGTATGTCATTCCTTTTATCTCCTAACCATCTTTTTAATCAGCTGCAAGTAAATAGCTATTTGCTAGTATACCACTCCTCTCACTAGTAAGGCTTTATGTATACATTTTCTATATATTAACTTCCCTGTCTCATCAGAAAAAAACCATTCATTGATGCACCTCTCTATTCTGTTTGATAAGGAACAATAAAAAAGGAATCTTCCCTACTATAAGAATAAATTTTAGATAATATAATGATCAAACTAAACAACTCTTCCAAACACGACGTTCTTTAGAATTCAGTTCAATTACTATTTACTAGAAAAAAGGCCTCTCACCAATTCAAATGAATTGATGAAAGACCTTCTTGATTTTGAGTGATTTATTTGGTGTTGATGAATAGTTCTCTACACCTTGATAGTACAAGGGGGTAGAGAATTTATTACATCATTCCGCCCATTCCACCCATATCAGGCATTCCGCCACCTGCGCCAGCTGGTTCTGGGATGTCTGCTACAACTGCTTCTGTTGACAGGAACATAGCTGCAACAGATGCTGCGTTTTGGAGTGCAGAGCGTGTTACTTTTGTTGGGTCTACGATACCTGCTTGGACCATGT
Source organism: Sporosarcina saromensis (assembly GCF_033253735.1). Taxonomy (NCBI): domain Bacteria; kingdom Bacillati; phylum Bacillota; class Bacilli; order Caryophanales; family Caryophanaceae; genus Sporosarcina; species Sporosarcina saromensis. The sequence goes on from NZ_JAUBDI010000009.1 coordinate 126,350, forward strand.
TAACCCACTCGCCGTTTGCTGCGTTGAAGCCGATGCCGACTTCTTCGCGCTTGAGGCGATCGACAACGATGGAGCCTTCAAGGCCAGCGTTTGTTGCGATTTGGCGAACTGGTTCTTCAAGTGCACGAAGAACGATTTTCACGCCTGTTGCGACGTCGCCTTCTACACCTTCAAGAAGTGTTTCAACTTTTGTATAAACGTTAACAAGCGCTGTACCACCACCGGATACGATTCCTTCTTCAACAGCCGCACGCGTAGAGTTCAATGCGTCTTCGATACGAAGTTTACGCTCTTTCAATTCTGTTTCAGTTGCTGCGCCGACCTTGATCACTGCTACGCCGCCAGCCAATTTCGCAAGGCGTTCTTGTAGTTTCTCTTTGTCGAATTCAGACGTTGACTCTTCAAGTTGTGCACGGATTTGGCCAACACGTGATGCGATAGCATCTGCATCGCCATTTCCTTCAACGATTGTCGTGTTGTCTTTTGTAACAACGACTTTCGCAGCGCGACCAAGTTGCGTGATATCAGCAGATTTCAAGTCTAGACCTAGATCTTCTGTGATCACTTCGCCGCCTGTTAGGATTGCGATATCTTCTAGCATTGCTTTACGACGGTCACCGAAGCCTGGTGCTTTAACAGCAACAGCGTTGAACGTACCACGAAGTTTGTTTACAACAAGTGTTGCAAGTGCTTCGCCTTCTACGTCTTCCGCAATCATCAACAACGGCTTACCTTGTTGAACGACTTGCTCAAGAACTGGAAGTATTTCTTGGATATTCGAAATCTTCTTATCTGTAATTAGAATGTAAGGGTTGTCGAGAACCGCTTCCATTTTGTCTGTATCTGTCGCCATGTATGCAGAAGCATAACCACGGTCGAATTGCATACCTTCTACGACGTCAAGCTCAGTCGTGAAGCCTTTAGATTCTTCAAGCGTAATGACGCCGTCGTTGCCAACGCGCTCCATTGCTTCAGCGATCAATTCACCGACTTCTTCGTCACCAGAAGAAATAGCCGCAACTTGTGCAATTTCTTGTTTGCTTTCGATTTCATCGGAAATGCCTTTTAGTTCTTCCACTGCAGTCGCAACCGCTTGCTCGATTCCTTTACGGATACCAACAGGGTTTGCACCAGCTGTAACGTTTTTCAATCCTTCACGGATCATCGCTTGCGCTAGAACCGTCGCAGTCGTTGTACCGTCACCAGCGATTTCGTTTGTTTTAGAAGCAACTTCTGCAACAAGTTTTGCACCCATGTTTTCGAATGCATCTTCAAGTTCGATTTCTTTTGCAATCGTTACACCGTCATTTGTAATGAGCGGTGAACCGAATTTTCTTTCAAGAACAACGTTACGTCCTTTTGGTCCAAGTGTTACTTTAACAGCATCTGCAAGTGTATCTACACCACGAAGCATTGCGCTACGTGCGTCTTCATTAAATTTAATTTCTTTAGCCATTTATGAATTCCCTCCTGATTTTTCGTGTTTTCTTTTATAAGCGTATGACTTAGCCGATAATTGCTAGAACGTCGCTTTCACGCAGGATTAAATATTCATTGCCGTCATATTTTACTTCAGTTCCAGCATATTTTGAGAAGATGATGCGGTCGCCTTCTTTCACTTCCAGCTCAACGCGCTGTCCGTTTTCAAGAACTCGTCCAGTACCTGCCGCAACTACTTTACCTTCTTGCGGTTTTTCTTTCGCAGAATCCGGTAGTACAATACCGCTTGACGTTTTTTCTTCTGCTTCGATCAGTTCGATTACGATACGGTCACCTAATGGTTTCAACAAGTGAAACACCCTCCTCGATATGTTATCTTCTTTTTAGCACTCAGTAAGCACGAGTGCTAATACATTTATTATCATAATCAAGTTGCCCACTAATTGCAAGTGAAATACTTGCTGTTTTTTAGATAATTTTTCCGCTCGTGAACTTTCTTTACACCTCGCCTGTCCAATATAAATGAAACCTTATCTATGCTATGTTTTCTCTTTGCTAAACTAGTATGAAACCGCTAAAATGGACATCAGAAGAAAGGAAGTTGCACATGAAAAACTGGAAAATCAATGTATGGATCATCCTCTTATATATCGCCATGCAACTCGTCAGTATTCCAATTAGTAAAAGTTTCTTCACCTATTTTCATACGACAGCTGGGCAAGAGATTGAGCTAGCAAGATTAAATGCGGTCGCGTGGGCACTTTTCATCTCCAATATGATCGCTGCCCCATTCATCTTGTTCATGACAACACGAAACAAACGTTTCTGGAACATCTTTAAGAAAGGCAAGCAAGCGTCAATCGGTAAATCGATCCTTTGGGGAGTCCTTGGCTTTTTCATGGCAATGGCAGGGCAAATGATTGCCGGAGCAATTGAGTTTGGTCTTGGCATAGAGCCGGGTTCTGATAATACCGCCATGCTAAGCACAATTGCAAAAGCTTCCTCCATTATCATAATCCCGATCGTCATTTTCGCACCGCTACTAGAAGAGCTTGTGTTCAGAAGAGTCATTTTCGGCAGCATTTACACAAAAACGAACTTTTGGATTGCGGCCATCCTTAGTGGCGTGATCTTCGCGCTCGTTCATGGAGAACCAGAACACACGCTCATCTATATGGCACCTGGTATCGTCTTTTCGTTTATTTATTACCATACAAAACGGATCTGGACGCCGATGATTGCCCATTTCCTCATGAACGGCTTTGTCATGATTGTTCAATTAAATGCCGATAAACTCTTACAACTGCAAAATATGAAACAAGCACTAGCGATATTCTTTCATTAATAAAACCGAGCAACCAACTATAACGGGTTGCTCGGTTTTTACTCACCAACATTTATCGTTAAATGATTGAAAACAGCATCGCCGAGAAAGCGAACGCCAATACGATCGCCAGAAGCACTCCAATGGCGATGATAATAAGAATGACGCCAAATCCACGCATTGCCGAGAATCCGTGCACAAGGCCAATTCCCTTACACGTTATAACCACACCATAAATTCCAATTGCTAACGTTACAACGTTCGTTAACAAATACACACCAATCGGTAAATTCGTAAAGGCAAATTGAGAGGTCGGTGTATCAAACAGTTCTGGTCCATACATAACGACCATCGCTAAATGCATCGGTGCGAGCCAAATCATGAGTAATGAAAAGGCAGGAAATAAACGCGCCATATCCGAAAACGTCCCTTTTCCACCAAGCCATTTCCCTACCCACGTATACATCGCCGCACCGATCAACCACCCGATCATTGAGCCGATAAAGGTGCTCACAATCCCTAACAGAACAATGATTCCTAATGGAAGTCCCGAAAATAACCCTGTACCTGCAGAGGAAACCATTCCTGCACTTATCGAATAAAGTGCAAAAATGAGAAATCCATATGGAAAAATACCTTGTTTCTTATGAAGGGGCCATCCTAATCGTTTCGCATGACCGCTACTTCCTCGATCAAATCGTGACAATTGTCTATGAAGTTTCCAGACGTAAAGTGACGAAGTATACAGGGAACTATAGTGCATACTTAGATGAAAAAGCGAAGAATTATGAGCGGGATAAAAAACTGTTTGAGCGTGAATCGAGTGAACGGGCCAAGTTGGAAGATTTCATTCAACGGAACATCGCTCGTGCCTCCACGTCCAAAATGGCAAAAAGCCGACGTAAACTTTTGGAGCGGACCGAATGGATGGATTCGCCTGACGGAGACGAAAAGTCCGCCAGTTTTTCCTTCTCGATCGATCGACCAAGCGGGAATGATGTATTGACGTTGGAAAACATTGCGGTTGGCTATAATGGAAATCCTGTGTCACAGCACATTCACATGCACGCGTATAAAGGCGATCGAATTGCGATTATTGGTCCGAACGGAATTGGAAAGTCGACATTGTTGAAAACAATTGTCAAAAAACACGAGCCACTTGCCGGTTCAATCCGTTACGGAACGAACGTGCAGTTTGGCTATTACGACCAGAACCAAGCGACCATTATTGGATCCGGTACTGTTCTATCCGAACTTTGGGATGAATGGCCAATGATGAACGAAAAGGATGTGCGCTCCGTACTCGGTCGTTTCCTCTTCACAGGCGAAGATGTGGATAAACCCGTCACTTCATTATCCGGTGGAGAAAAAGCACGACTTTCATTAGCAAAACTGATGTTGCTAAAATCCAATACACTCGTCCTCGATGAACCGACAAACCACTTGGACCTCGACAGCAAAGAAGTATTGGAAAACGCACTTGATGATTTTCCTGGGACCATTTTGTTCGTCTCCCATGACAGGTATTTCATAAACCGCATAGCAACCAAAGTCGTGGATGTAGGACCGAGTGGTGTAACGGAATACCTCGGTGATTATGACTACTTCATTGAAAAGAAAAACGAACTTGAAGAATTGAAAGCAGAAAAAGCAATCGCAGAGCAATCAACCGTTGCAAAAAACCGACGACATGATGAAGATAAAGAAGTCAAACGACAAGAACGTCGGTTAACACGCGCAATCGCGGAAGTGGAAGCCTCACTTGCCACGATGGATGAAGAAATCAGTAAGCTCCAAGACGAATTGCTCAATCCTGACTATGCGGATGATCATGTAAAGTTGATGGACATCCAACAACAAATCGATACGTTACAGACCGAACACGACAACCAATCCGAGAAATGGTTGAACTTGCAGGAAGAACTCGAAACATTATTAGCATAATAATTTGCTGTTGAAGGAGAAATTCCTTTCGACAGCATTTTTCTTTTTCGACAACGGCCCAATTTTTATTCCACAATCTTATCAACATGATTAGCATTGATAGAATCGGATATGAACATAGTTATCCACGTTATCCACAGAAAGATGTTTTTTAATCCACAAAGTTATCCCATCAGTTGCGCAAGTATACACATATATCGAAAAACTATCCACAACTTATAAACAAATGTGCATAAGTACGAACGTTCCCTATTGACAAATGAATACCGCCTCATACCAAATAAAAACGGAAATCGTCATATTTCGACGATTTCCACCAATTATTCACTCCATGAAGTTAACTGCATACCAGGCTTCCCGTTCATATCCATTGCGCCTCTTTTGCCTTCAATAAACATGGCTGTTCCTGCAGCTGCAATCATTGCCGCGTTATCGGTACATAGCGATATAGGCGGGACGTAAAACGGAATCCCTGCATCTTTAAATATCGCTTCCAATGAAGTGCGCAATCCTTTGTTTGCTGCAACCCCACCAGCTGCAATGACTTGCTTTACACCGTACTCTTTTGCAGCTCTTACGGTTTTAGCTGTCAACACGTCAACAACGCTCTGTTGAAAACCTGCCGCCACGTGAGAAGGTATAACCGATCCACCTTTTTGCTCTATATTATGTTTATAATTAATGACCGCGGACTTTAATCCACTAAAACTGAAATCATAAGAATCTGCTTCTAGCCAAGCACGAGGAAATTCAATTGCCTCTTCACTTTCCAATGCCAGTTTATCAATTTGTGGACCTCCTGGATACGGTAAGCCAAGTACACGTGCGACCTTATCATATGCTTCTCCTGCCGCATCGTCACGCGTTTCTCCAATTAACTTAAAGGAACCGTGCTTCTCCATGACGACCAGCTCCGTATGGCCACCAGAAACGATGAGGGCTAATAACGGAAACTCCATCGGTTGCATTAACTGGTTGGCATAAATATGGCCAGCAATATGGTGCACTCCGATAATCGGTAAGCCATTTGCAAACGCAAACGCTTTTGCCGCATTAATCCCAATCAATAGCGCACCGACTAGTCCTGGTCCTTCTGTTACCGCCACCGCATCCAAGTCCGCTGGCATCATCTTTGCGACTTTCAATGCCTCTTCAATGACAAGCGTAATTTGCTCGACATGATGACGTGATGCAATTTCTGGCACGACCCCTCCAAAACGTTGCTGACTTTGGATTTGGGACGCGACGACATTCGAGACGATTTCACGACCATTTTTCACAATGGAAGCTGCAGTCTCATCACAACTCGTTTCAATACCTAATACATAGACATCTTTACTCATTACAATTCCACCCACATGACGAGCGCATCTTCATGGTCGTCCGTATAATAGTTTTTCCGTATGCCACCGTCTTGAAAACCTAACTTTCGATAGAGGTTTTTTGCAGTCTCATTCGAAACACGTACTTCAAGTGTCATTAACCGAACCTCATTCACTTTGCACAGTTCAATGGCCTGCCGCATTAACGCTTCTCCAATGCCATTTCCACGCATATGTTTGCGAACCGCAACATTCGTAATATGGCATTCATCGAGCACAACCCACATGCCACAATGCCCGATCACCTCATCTTCGTGTACCGCCACAATATAGTGTGCATAATCATTACCATTCATTTCGTGCGCAAACACTTCTTCCGTCCAAGGCGTCGCGAATGACTGCTCTTCAATTCCTACGACAGCTGGAATGTCTTCTACACGCATTTTTCTATACTCAATTGTCGTATTCACAAGCCTTTTTCCTTCCGTTGTTGCTGTATCCAATTCGCCTCTGCCTCCGCAATCCGGCGATACTCCGGTGTAAATGTGTGTGTATCTGCTTTTTCTTCAGATTGCTGCGCCATGTAAATAAGTGACGACGCACGTGGAAGTTGCATCGAAAAAGGCGCAATGACAGCCAAATCGGCCAATCGTTCTTTGATTTTTTCTTCATACATTGCAACGTCTTTTCCAATGAACAGTACTCGTTGGTCCCTATCTGCTAAAGCATCCAGCAACTCATCAATCGCAAAATGCCCATCCTCTTGTACAGAGGTTATCAAACCATCCACTTCTTCATAAAGACCAGCATATACATGATTCCGCCGCGCATCAAATAGCGGACAGATGACACCAGGGAAGTACGAAGCATTTGCTGCCAAAGCCTTCAAGCTCGATACGCCGACAAGCGGTACTTGCAACGTCCAAGCCAATGTCTTAGCAATCGTCACACCGATCCGCACGCCTGTATAAGATCCCGGGCCTTCTGAAACAGCAATCGCGTCCAATTGTTTCGGCTCCATTTGCACTGTCCTAAAAAGTTCCTCTATAACTGGCATCGCACGCAATGAATGATTGAGCGCCATTGAAGAATTCACTTCTGTTAAGACGTTTCCATCCTTCACAATTGCAACGGACAATGGCGTATTGGCCGTATCAATTCCTAACCATATCATTTCGTCATCGCCTCACATATCTTCATATAACGCTCACCAAGCGGCGTAAAAATTATTTTACGGGACGTCTCTCCCGTATGGAATAGTTGAATCCCCAAACGTTCCTTTGGTAAATCTTCTTCAATTAAATGCGCCCATTCGACAATACTAATTGCATCCCCGTAAAACAACTCGTCCCAACCAAGGTCCTCGTCACTTTCAGCAAGGCGATACACATCCAAATGGTTAAGAGGGTATTTTCCCTCATATTGCTTAATGATCGTAAAGGTCGGACTATTCACCGTCCGTGTAATCCCTAACCCTTTCGCAAGCGCTTTTGTAAATGTAGTTTTTCCAGCACCTAAATCTCCCTCCAACGTAAGGACATCAGGAGGTGCCAACAAATTTGAAAGCTTCTCAGCAAGCTGTTCTGTTTCCTGCAAAGAGGAAACATTCATTTCAATCCTCATTAGTTGATCCTTTCCTCTCCACTTTGTTCTAGTGTACCGAAAATATCGTCATTCTAAAAGCTTTGCGAATTGATGGCGAACAATTGAATCCGTTTGGTGAATCGCGTTCAATTTCCTGCAAGTCGCGGTTATTGTTTAATGCAGCTAATGAACAGAAACATTGTGTACGCAATATCTGCCACGAACACTACTTATTCAACCGCGCCTCTAACAGGCCATCCCGCGTTATTTAGATCAGTCCGGACCCATAAACTATCCGTCCATCCACTTGCTTTTCTTCTTTATGAATACATAATCCAGTAATACAAAGTTTTTATTTTTAGAAACCAATCAGTTGTAAATAAACAATTTTAAACGTTATTTAAACTTCTCTTCACATCATCACAAACAAATACAAAGCGTTGCATCAATCTCAGAAATATGTACATACAAAAAAACCGACCCTGGAGTAAATCCACAATCGGTTGGAAGTTTAAATTAAATGGCGGTCCCGACCGGGATCGAACCGGCGATCTCCTGCGTGACAGGCAGGCATGTTAACCGCTACACCACGGGACCTTATTAAATATGTATACCTTTTGATAGAATGTGAGGTTCTTTAACTGCAAATAGTAGTAAATGATCAATTCTAACCAACTAACAGTTCTATCAAAAAGTGATGTGCCCGGCGACGTCCTACTCTCACAGGGGGAAGCCCCCTACTACCATCGGCGCTGAAGAGCTTAACTTCCGTGTTCGGTATGGGAACGGGTGTGACCTCTTCGCCATCGTCACCAGACAATTAAACGAATCTTGTTCGTTCAAAACTGAATAAAACCAACATTGTTGCTAAACACAAGTTCAACCATACTAAATTAACATAAAGGATAAGTCCTCGATCGATTAGTATCCGTCAGCTGCACGTGTCGCCACGCTTCCACCCCGGACCTATCTACCTCATCATCTTTGAGGGATCTTACTTACTTGCGTAATGGGAAATCTCATCTTGAGGGGGGCTTCATGCTTAGATGCTTTCAGCATTTATCCCGTCCATACATAGCTACCCAGC